>CALMHV010000345.1 GCA_937863905.1 uncultured Bacillota bacterium | reverse complement strand
ACTCCCCCGGCGCCTCCACGAGCTTGGCGGTCAAGGTCAGGGTCTGACCGCTCCGGACCAGTTCGACCGTGACCTCGTCACCCGGTTTGTGCTTGTCCAACACGCGCCTGAGGTCGCCGAGGGTGCTGACGTCCTCGCCGTCGATCTTGACGATGACGTCGCCCTCGCGGACACCCGCCCGGTCGGACGGGCTGCCGGCGACGATCTGGGCCACGTAGATGCCCTTCTCGATGTTCAGGCCGTAGTACTGCTTGGCTTCGGTAGCGCTGATGATCTTCACGCCGAGATAGGGACGGATGACCCGGCCGTAGATGACCAGGTCACCCAGGATGCGCTGGGCGACCTTGGACGGGATGGCGAACCCCATGCCCTCCACGTTGGTGGTGACGATCTTCATGTTGTTGATCCCGATGACCTGGCCGGACATGTTCACGAGCGGGCCGCCGCTGTTGCCGGGGTTGATGGCCGCGTCGGTCTGGATGAGGTAGAACTCCCGCTCGTCCGTGTAGCTGACCTTGCGGTTCAGACCGCTGATGACTCCGGCCGTCACCGAGCGCTGGAACTCCATGTCCAGGGGGTTCCCGACGGCCATCACGAGTTCGCCGACCTTGAGGAGGTCGGAGTCGCCGAAGGTGGCCACGGGCAGGGTCACGTCCTTGATGCGGATGACGGCGAGGTCGGTCCACCAGTCTTCGCCCACGAGTTCGGCCTCGTGCCTCGCGCCGTCGGCCAGGACCACGTAGAGCTTCGACGATCCGGCTGTCACGTGCTGGTTGGTGCCGACGTAGGAGTACCCGTCGGCCTGCTTGAAGACGACGCCCGAACCGCCGCTCTCCTGGGTGCGCTGGCCGGAGAACCAGTCGTAGTAAGTGGTCTGGCTGATGACCCCGACTACGGACGGGCCGACCTTCTCGGCCACGGCCGTCACGGGCCAACTGCCGGACCACACGATGGGCGCGCTGCCGCCCGTGCCGCCGGTCCCGGAACCGGTTCCCGAGCCGCCGCCCGTCCCATCGTGCATCGCCAGCCGGTCGGCCCGCGAGGCGATGTACCCCGGGGCCACGGTGAGCATCAGGAGCCCGCCGATGACGGCCGACGCCAGAGCCACGACCACGTAGAGGACCAGATTGGGGCCTTGCTTGTACCCGCTGGAGGTGAAGTACTTCATGGCTCGGGTCATCTTCCTTCGGGGCGTATCTCTGCCGCTTGCCCGCCGTTTTGGGCGAGCGTCTACTCCTCTACTCCTGCTACCCTTACTGCTTCCCGGCGGCTCTCAGGCGGGCCTGAGCCCGCTGGAGGGCCACCTCGGCCCGGGAAATGTCCGTCTCCTCTGTCGGCCTGGCCAATCGCTTTCTGGCTCGCTGGAGGGCGGCCTCGGCCCGGGCCACGTCTATCTCCCCGGGCAGTTCGGCCGTGTCGGCCAGGAGCGTGGCCTGGCCGTCAGGGCTGAACTCGAAGAACCCCCCGGCCACCGCCAGCAGCTTGAAGCCTGACGCCCCGGGCCCGGCCCCGCGGTATTTCACCACTCCCGGGGCCAGGGCGACCAGCATGGGCGCGTGCTCGGCCCAGAAGCCCACGGCCCCGCGCGCCCCGGGGACGATGAGGGACGTCACCCGCTCGCGCAGAACGACGTGGGCGGGGCTGATGACCTGGAAATCGAAGCCCGGCTCTTCAGCCACTGGCGACCTGCTCCTTTGCCTGGCGTTCGGCGACGCGGCTGGCGACCTCGTCGATGGCCCCGGCCATGTAGAAGTCCTCTTCCGGAACGGCATCGTGCTTGCCGGCCAGGATCTCCGCAAAGCCGCGGACGGTCTCCTTCACGGGCACGTAGACGCCCTTCCGCCCGGTGAAACCCTCGGCCACGTGCATGGGCTGGGTCAAGAACCTCTGGATGCGCCGGGCCCGGGCCACGGTGAGCCTATCCTCGTCGGACAGTTCCTCCATACCCAGGATAGCGATGACGTCCTGGAGTTCCCGATGGCGCTGGAGGATCTGCTGCACGCCGCGGGCCACCCGGTAGTGTTCCTGGCCAATGACCGAGGGCTCGAGGATGCGCGAGAACGACTCGAGCGGGTCGACGGCCGGGTAGAGGCCGAGTTCGAAGATGGCGCGGGAGAGGTAGATGGTCGCGTCGAGGTGGGCGAAGGTCGTGGCCGGGGCCGGGTCGGTCGGGTCGTCGGCCGGGACATAGATGGCTTGGACCGAGGTGATCGACCCCTTCTTGGTGGAGGAGATGCGTTCCTGAAGGTTACCCATCTCCGTGGCCAGGGTCGGCTGGTACCCGACGGCCGACGGCATCCGGCCGAGCAAGGCCGAGACCTCCGAGCCGGCCTGCACGAAGCGGAAGATGTTGTCGATGAAAAGGAGGAGATCCTGTCCTTCCTCGTCCCGGAAGTACTCGGCCATGGTCAGCGCCGTAAGGGCCACCCGGAGACGAGCCCCGGGGGGTTCGTTCATCTGGCCGAAGACGAGGGCCGTCTTGTCGATGACCCCGGCTTCCTTCATCTCCTGCCAGAGCTGGTTTCCTTCGCGGCTGCGCTCGCCGACTCCGGCGAACACGGAGAAGCCCCCGTGCTCGTAGGCGATATTGTAGATGAGTTCGTTAAGGATGATGGTCTTGCCCAGGCCGGCGCCGCCGAAGAGGCCGATCTTGCCGCCACGCGGGAAGGGGGTCAGAAGATCGATGACCTTCATCCCGGTCTCGAGGACCTCGCGCGTCCCGCCGAGTTGGGCGAAGTCCGGGGCGGGCCGGTGGATGGGCAGGTAGAGTTCGGCCTTGACCTCGCCGAGATTGTCGACCGGCTGGCCGAGGACGTTGAAGAGGCGTCCGAGAACCGAGCGGCCGACCGGGACGGTGATGGGCTTGCCGGTGTCGCTGACCTTCATCCCGCGCTGCAGGCCGTCGGTGGACGACATGGCCACACAGCGGACCATGCCGTTCCCGCGGTGCTGGGCGACCTCGAGGGTGATGTCGAGGTCCGGGGGAGACGCTCCCTCTCCGCTCAGGAACTCCGGGTCCTGGTCGCGCGTTCGGACGACAAGGGCGCTGTAGATCGGAGGAAGCTGCCCTTCCGGGAATTGAACGTCCACGACGGCGCTGATGACCTGCGCCACTCTTCCGATGTTGGCCATCGGGGTCGACCTCCTCCTGCTGTGACCGCGGCCTAGCTTCCGAAGAAGCGGCCTATTTCTCCTTCAAAGCCTCGGCACCGCTGACCAACTCCATTATCTCCTGGGTGATGGAGGCTTGCCTGGCGTGATGCATTTCCTGGGTCAGCCTACCGATGAGATCGTCGGCGTTGTCCGTGGCCGCCGCCATGGCCGTCATCCGGGCGGCGTACTCGCTGGCCCGGGCCTCGAGAAAGGCCTGAAAGAGCTGGTTGGTGACAAACTTGGGCAACAGCAGCGAATAGACGGACCTCGCGCCGGGCTCATAGACATACCTCAACTCGGCCTCGGCCTCGACGGGTCCGCGGCGTCCGCTCTCGGCGCCGGCGGCCTCGCCATCCCCGGCCTCGCCGCTGCCCTCCGCCCCTCCGACCTCGTCGCCGCCATCGACCCTCCTGGTCTCGTCGCCGCCATCGGCCCTCCCGGCCGCCTCGTCTTCCCCGGCCTGGGACTCACCGGCTGGACCTGGAGCGGCCTCGCCGGCTGACTCCGGCCCGGCCACCGGGAGAAGGCGCACCTGGGCCGGCTTCTGCTGCATGGTCGAGACGAACCGCGAGTAGATGACGACGACCGCGTCGGTCTCGCCCCGGCTGAACCGGTCGATGAGCCGGACGGCGTATTTCCGGGCCAGATCGGCCAGGTCGTCGTCGGCAACAGCGATGTCCTCGCGGGCGATGGCCTGGCCCCGCCGGCGGAAGTAGTCGCGCCCCTTGCGCCCGACGACGGAAAGCTCGATGGCCGGAGCGTCCGGGCCCCGCCGGAAATCGTCCAGGGCCGCCTCGGTCCGTCGGAAGAGGTTCGTATTGTAGCTGCCGGCGAGACCGCGGTCGGCTGTCACCAGCAGGACCGAGATCTTCCGCGCCGGCCGGGCCGTGAGAAGCGAATGCCCGGCGTGAGCCCCGTCGGAAGTGAGGCGGCCGAGAAGCTCGGTCAGTTTGGTCGCGTAGGCGCGAGCCGAGACGGCCCTGGTCTGGGCCTTGCGCAGCTTCGCCGCGGCGACCATCTGCATGGCGCGCGTGATCTGCTGGGTGCTCTTGACGGCCTTGATGCGCCGCCGGATGTCACGAACCGCCTGAGCCAACCGACCGAACCTCCTTCCATCCCCGGGACTGGGCTACCCGCCCGCCGTGGCGCCGGCTACCCGCCCGCCGTGGCGCCGGCTACCCGCCCGCCGTGGCGCCGGCCACCTGGCCGCCAGGCGCCTGGCCGTCGG
>CALMHV010000344.1 GCA_937863905.1 uncultured Bacillota bacterium | reverse complement strand
GTCGGGTTCACGACTGACACGAGGGTCGCCGTGGGCGCAAAGTTAGCCCATGCCTTCCCTCCGGGCCAGAACAGGCCTACCGCCACAATCAGGGCGAGGATAAGGCAAGCGCTGCTCTTCGAAAACCGAGACTTTCCACGAAACATAGTTTCTGCCCCCTTCTTACTTCGCCGATCAAGCGAAGATTTGCGCCCCCTTGGGATGATGTCCCAGCCACGGCGCGATTAACCTGCGGGACCAGGACATTAAGAAGGACCGTATCCGGAGTGCCAACGGGGAGGGGAACTGTAGTGGAAGAAGCAAGCAAGCCACCAGTCTAGCAGCGCCTTGCCCGCCAGGAACGATGCCTTCCGTTGGTTGTCCGCCCGCCTCGGTCTCTCGAGGGACCAAGTTCTGACAATAATACGGGGTGTCATCGGCAACTCCTGCTAGCCTCTCCAATATTGTCCGGTATTGTGGCGGCTTGCCGTCGCCGGGGGGAAAACTGAAGACTAGAGTCGAATGGCGCACAATTCCCCGATACGAGGTGACACAGACGGACAGGGCCAGAAAGGTCGAACTCGCCATCACCGACCTCGGGTCGGAAGGCCAGGGCATCGGCCGCGCGGGCGACCTGGTCGTCTTCGTGCCGGGGGCTCTCCCCGGTGACCGGGTGGAGGCCCTGGTCCCCGGCGGCGCGGGCCCCGGCCGGCGCTTTCTGGAGGCCGAGTTGGTCAGAGTCGTCGAGCCCAGCCCCTCCCGAGTCGACCCGGCCTGCCTGGCCGCCCCGGACTGCGGGGGCTGCCAGCTCCTGGCCCTCTCCTACCCGGCCCAGCTGGAGTGGAAGACGAAGGTGGTCCGCGAGGCCCTCCGCCGCGTCGGGCGCCTTGACTCGGTAGAGGTCCCCCCCTGCCTGGGTGCCCCCTTGCCCCTCGGCTACCGCAACAAGGCCCAGTTCCCGATTGTGGCGGTTCGCCAGGCTAAGAAGGGCGGCGGGCCCGTGAGCCTCCGTTCCGGCCTCTATCGTCGCGGCACCCACGAAGTCATTCCGGTTGAAGGCTGTCTTCTGCAGCACCCCACGAACAACGCGGTCCTGGCGGCGGCGGTCCGGATAGCCTCCGAACTGGGGGTGACGGCCTACGACGAGGACACCGGGGTCGGGCTGCTCCGTCACGTGCTGGCCCGAGTGTCGCAGGACGGCCGTCAGGCCATGGCCGTCTTTGTCACCTCGCAGGTCGCCTTCCCCATGGGCCGGCGCCTGGCCGCCGCGCTGCAACAGGCGGTCCCGGAGGTCCGGACCGTGGTCCAGAACATCAACCCGCGCCGCACCAACGTTGTCCTCGGGCCGCGTGATGTCGTGCTGTCCGGGCCGGGCCACATCACCGACACGCTCGGGGGGCTCCGGTTCAGGGTCTCGCCTTCGTCCTTCTTCCAGGTCAACCCGAGCCAGACCGAGGTGCTCTACGAGGTCGTGGCCCGGATGGCCTCCGGCGCCCAGCGGGTTGCCGACATCTACTGCGGCGTCGGGACCATCACCCTCTTCCTGGCCGCCAGGCTCAAGGGGCTCGAGGAGATAGTGGGCGTGGAACTGAGCCTGGCCGCGGTTCGCGACGCCGCCGCCAACGCCAAGGCCAACGGGATCCGCAACGCCGGTTTCATCTGCGGGGACGCCGCCGCCGTCCTGGCGGACATGGCCGGAGCGGGGATTCCCGTGGATACGGTGGTCCTCGACCCGCCGCGCAAGGGGTGCGAACCGGCCGTGCTGGCGGCCGTCCTCCGGCTGGCTTGCCGCCGGGTCGTGTACGTCTCGTGCAATCCAGCTACGCTGGCCAGGGACCTGGGTATCCTGTCCGCGGGGGGGTACCTGGTGCGGGAGGTCCAGCCGGTGGACATGTTCCCGCAGACGGCGCACGTGGAGTGCGTGGCCAGGCTCGACCGGCGGGAAAGCGGGGAAGGGGCCGGCTAGCGTCGAAGCTGTTTCCGATAGGGGTCGTCCATCCAGCACCATCCGGGAGGAAAACACTTGACCGAACGCATCGCGCTCATCACCGACAGTTCGTGCGACCTCGGGGCCGAGGTCATCGCGGAGCACGGCATCCACGTTCTTCCCCTGTACGTGATCTACGGGGACCGGAGCTACCGCGACCGCGTCGATATCACGCCATCGGAAGTCTATGAACGTCTCGACCGCGAGGTCCCGACGACCTCGACCCCCTCGCACGAGGACGCGCTGGGGCTTCTCCGGAAGGTTCGCGAGGCCGGGTTCACGCACGCTCTGGCCGTTCACATCTCCAGCGGGCTGAGCGGGACCATGAACGTGGTCCGGGCCGCGGCCGAGGAAGTCACCAGCCTCAAGACCACCGTCCTCGACTCCCTCTCCCTCTCCATGGGCCTCGGGCAGGTCGTGGAACAGGCCGCCCAATGGCTCAAGGAAGGCGTGACCCTGGACGATGTCGTGAGCCGGGCCCGGGAGATGGTCTCGCAATCCAAGACCTACTTCGTCCTCAAGACGGTCGAGTATCTCCGGCGCGGCGGGCGCATCGGCGCCGTTTCCGCGGCTCTGGCGGGGGCCCTCGACCTCAAGCCCATCATCTCGATAGACGAGCACGGCAAGTACTTCAGCTATCGCCGGGTGAGAGGCCGCAACCAGTCCCTGCGGGAACTCTTCGAGATTGCCCGCGAGGGCGTGGCCGCCGGGGCGAACCGCGTGGCCGTCATGCACGGCGGGGCCGAAGAGGAAGCGCGGACCCTGCGCGAGAGCATCCTGAAGTTGCCCGGGGTAACGAAAGTGACTTTCGGTCAGGTCAGTCCGGTCCTGGTCGTGCACACGGGACCGGGACTTATCGGGGTCGCCCTGGGGCGGGCCTAGGCGGGAGGTGCGGCGGCATGTCCGGACCGTGCGGCAGGGCCGAGGCGGACCGCGCTCTGGAGAAGAGCCTTGTCGAGGCGACGTCCCGGGCCAGGGTGGAGCGGGGCGTCCCCATGTCCCGCCACACGTCCTTCAAGATCGGCGGTCCGGCTGATTTCCTGGTCACCGTCGAAAGCGCCGGGGAACTCCTGCGGGTTCTCGGGGAGTGCCGCGGCCGGCGGGTGCCTTTCCTGGTCCTCGGCCGGGGGACGAACCTTCTCGTCCGGGACGGGGGTATCCGGGGCGTGGTGGTGCGGCCGGCCGGGGACCTGGCCGCGACGACCTTCGACGGAGAGAGGGTCCGGGCCGGGGCCGCCGCCGGCTTGGCCGACCTGGCTCGGGAGTGCGGCCGGCGGGGGCTCTCCGGGATGGAGTTCGCCGTCGGCATCCCGGGGTCGGTGGGCGGGGCCGTGATCATGAACGCCGGGGCCTACGACTCAGAGATGGCGAAGGTGGTCGAGTCCGCGGACTTTATCACGTCCCGGGACCTCATCGAGTCCGTCCCCGCCGGCCTTCTTGAGTTCGGCTACCGGACCAGCCGTCCCCAGCGCGAGGGCTGGGTCGTCGTGTCGGCGACGCTGCGACTCGCTTGCGGGGACCTTGCCGCCATCCGGCGCCGGGAGGAGGAGAACACCGCGAAGCGGGAGGCCCGTCAGCCCATCGACCTTCCGAGCGCGGGGAGCGTCTTCAAACGCCCGCCCGGGCGCTATGCCGGCACGCTCATCCAGGAAGCCGGATGCCAGGGGCTTCGCGTCGGGGACGCCCAGGTCTCCGAGCGCCACGCCGGTTTCATCGTCAACCTGGGGTCGGCCACGGCCCGCGACGTCCTCGAACTCATCGAGCGGGTGCGCCAGGCCGTTCAAGCCCACGCCGGCGTGTGGCTGGAGCCGGAACTCCGCATTGTCGGCGAAGATTAGACATCATTCCCTTCTTTGTGATATTGTGCCAGCAAGGGTGTCGAAAGGGGGCAAAGAGGCGCGAGGCCTCATCGCCATACATGCCGCCAACTGACTTGGAACGTGCGGAGACTCTTCGTCGGATCGAGGCTTTGCGGGAGCAGATCGCTGATCGACACAGACTGGGGGAGCCCCTGACCAGCCCTCCCATACTCTATCTCAGTCGGCAACTGGACCATCTCATCGTCAAGTACTTGTCGACGTCCCTGCGGGCGACAAGAGGGGTGTAGGGGAGATAGACGGAAAGAAGAATGAGAGATAGCCAACGAGCCGCCGGAGGGGGTCCACCCCTCCGGCGGCTCGGCTTTAGGGCAACATGGCTGTAGCTGGGCTCATACCTAGTACCCGCTCGCCGGCTCGGTTGACACCCTTTTCTGGCGAAGACTATAATTGCTCGTGTGTGTGCGGTCTGCTCCGCCCTTCAGTCCATCGGGGAGGCACCCGACGAATGGGCAACTACTTCGACGTCCTTCTCTTCTTGACGGTCGGTGTCGGTTTCGTCTTCCTTGGCCTCTGGGTGGCCAAGCTGTTGCGGCCGAACCTGCCGAACACCGGCAAGCAGTCGATTTTTGAATGCGGTGAGCGACCCTACGGCGACTCCCGGCTGAAGTTCCGAGTGCGCTACTACATCTTCGCCCTCGTTTTCGTCATCTTCGACGTTGAAGTGATTTTCCTGTACCCCTGGGCCGTGGTCTTCCGTGAGCTCGGGCTTCCCGGTCTGGTCGAGATGGTCGTCTTCCTTGGCATCCTCGTCGTCGGCCTGGTCTACGCCTGGAAGAAGAAGGTGCTGCAGTGGGTGTAGGGCGCCGGCGCGGCCGGGGGAACAAGCTTCCCCGCCGTCCCAAGGGTGTTCGCCTGGTCGAGAAGCTCGATTCGCACTCGGTTCCGGAGAAATCCCCTCTCCGGAAGGTGCTTCCGGGCGTGTTCATGGGCCCGGTGCGGCAGCTGTTCAACTGGGGCCGCCGGAACTCGTTGTGGTACATGACCTTCGGTCTCGCCTGCTGCGCCATCGAGATGATGGCCGCCGCCGCCGCCCGCTGGGACTTCGACCGCTTCGGGTCGTTCTTCCGGGCCTCACCCCGCCAGGCCGATTTCATGTTCATCTCCGGCACGGTCAACGAGAAGATGGCCTCCCGGATCAAACTCCTCTACGACCAGATGGCCGAACCCAAGTGGATCCTGGCCATGGGCGCCTGCGCCTGCACGGGCGGGCCCTTCGCGGGCACCTACAACGTCGTGCCCGGCATTGACAAGGTCATCCCTGTCGACGTCTACCTCCCGGGCTGTCCGCCGCGCCCGGAAGCGTTGATCGATGCGCTGCTGCAGCTGCAGAAACTCGTCGG
>CALMHV010000343.1 GCA_937863905.1 uncultured Bacillota bacterium | reverse complement strand
GCCCTACTCCTCCCGCGTGGCCACGACCACCGTGGCCGGGGAGGCCTCGGTCCAGGGCGAGAAAAGAAAGTCGCCGTAGACCTCAATCGCACCGTGGAACGCCAGTCGCGCGACGGCGGCGAGTTCGTCTTGGGTGATGGGGCGGAGGACGGACTCGGACCGGAACACCTCCAGCGCGGCGCCGGTCTCCTGGAGGATGGTCACGAAGTTCATGAGGCCGTCCGCCCGCTGGAGGTAGAGGCGTCGGAAGACGAGTTCGGGGTGCTCGGGCGGCCGCGCCGGCAAGGTTATCGGCGGCAACCTCATCTCCCCGGCGGCCTCCAGGCGGTCGTAGTTGACGACCTGGAGGATGGCCTTGCCGCCCACGCCCAGGACGCGGGCCATCTCCCCCAGGGCCGTCCCCAGTTCGGCGGCCGAAAGCAAGCTCGACAGAGTGTTGCCGAGGCAGATGACCGCTTCGAACGGCACGGCCTCGCGCTGAGGGAGTCCCTGGAGGTCGGTCATGTCCAGGGTGAGGAAGCGGGGTTTGGGGAGTTCCGGGCGGGACTTCGCCAATCCGGCCGCCTTGACCCGGGCCACCCGGATCATCTCCGGGGCCAGGTCGACGCCGGTGACGGCGAAGCCCGCCTCGGCCAGAGCCAGGGAGTAGCCGCCCGTGGCGCACCCGACATCGAGAAGGCGCCGGGCGGGATGGTGCATCCGGGACACCACGGCCCCGATGAAGTCGAGTTGGGGGCGCCTCGGCGGGAAGAGGCGGTCGTAGAAGGGGGCGAGGCTCGCCCAGGTTTCGTCGCCGCTCAAGCGCCGCCCACCCTTCGCCAGGTTTCCTTTGCCTTTACCGCGGCCGATGCGTTTGAATTGGCCAAGCTGCATATCCTTAGCCTGTGCTTAGGACAAGTCGTCACTTGCCGCTGCTTCTCACCTGCCTGGCCGTCAGTCTGGCCGTCCGGCTGACCGTGGGGCTGGGTGTCGTTTCGGGCCTGTCGATGTGGCCGGCCTTGAGTCCGGGTGATAAGGTGCTTTACCTGCGCTGCCTTGGTCCCCAGGAGGGTAGTCTCGTGGTGGCTGAGCTCCCCGGCCACGGGCCGATCGTCAAGCGCGTCGCGTGCGTGGATCCGGGGCGGTGTTTCCTCCTGGGCGACAACCGCGACAACTCCTACGACTCGCGCGAGTTCGGCTTCTTCCCGGACAGCCTGATCATCGGGAGGGTAGTCGCCATCTGGCCCCACTGGCCGCCCGCCGCCCCCGCTGCTAGAGAAGGAAGTCCCGCACCGTCGACACGAACAACCGAGGATTCTCCACGTTCAGACCGTGCGCGACTCCCGGGAAGATGACCAGCTTCGCTCCGGGGATGAGCCGGGCCAGGATGCGGCCGTTCTCCGGCGGGAGCAGGACGTCCCGGTCGCCGTGCACGACCAGGGTCGGAGCTTTGATCCGCGCCAGGCGCTCCCCAGCGTCGAAAACGCCGATGGCCGCCATCTGCCTCGAGTAGGCGGCGGGCCGGACGGGGTTTCGGAGCATCATGGCGATGAGTCCCGGAATCCTGTAGAAGTGGCTGGCGAGCCAACCAGGCGCCAGAGTGACCCGGGCGAAGTCCCGCACCATTCTGAGCCGCGGCCCGCTCCGGTAGTCGGCGGTCATGACCCCCAGCACCTCGGACGAGGGCGACACGCCCGTCTGGAACCCGGGCGTGGTGCAGCCCAGGATGAGCCTGTCGACCTGACCCGGATGGCGCAAGGCCAGTTCCTGGGCGATCATCCCGCCCATCGACATGCCCACAACGTGCGCCCGGGTCATCCCGACGTGGTCCATGAGTCGGGCCGTGTCGTCGGCCATGTCGGCGATGGAGTAGGGCGTGGACGGGCCGGTGGTCCGGCCGGCGTCGCGGTTGTCGAAGATCAGGAGCCGGAAATAGCGGGCGAGCGGGCGGAGGACCGCCCGGCCCCACCAGTCGGCCGTCCCCGCCAGACCCATGATGAGGACCAGGGGTTGTCCCTCGCCCATCACCTGGTAGTGCATCTGGAGATCGTCTATCTTTGCTGTCGCCATGCCTGATGCGCCTCCCACGGCAGATGTTCACGCCGTGGTCCCGGTAGTCCTCCCTGCGGCTTTCAAGCAGGGCTTTCGGGCCTCGACGCGGAAACCGGCTGCGCTCAGGAAGGAGCCTCTCCAGATGCGCTATCGCCGCTTCGGCCGCACCGGTTGGGATGCCTCGGTCCTCGGCTTCGGGGCCATGCGCCTCCCCTACCTCAACGAGGACCCGGCCCAGATAGACGAGCCCGAGGCCGCCCGGATGCTCCGCCGGGCCATCGACGGAGGCGTCAACTACATCGATACGGCCTACATCTACCATTCAGGACAGAGCGAGGGTTTTGTCGGCAAGGTTCTCGCCGACGGCTACCGGGAGCGGGTCAAGGTCGCCACGAAATACCCCATCTGGCAGATCGAGAAGGACAGCGACGGCGAACGCATCCTCGCGGAGCAGCTGGCCCGCCTGCAGGTGCCCTACATCGACTTCTATCTTCTCCATGGTTTGAACGCCAAAGAGTGGGGGAGGGTCAAGGAGTTCCGGGTCCTCCAGTGGGCCGAGACGGCCCTGGCCTCGGGACTCATCAAGCACCTCGGCTTCTCCTTCCACGACCGCCTCGAGGTCTTCAAAGAGATTATCGACGGCTACGACAACTGGGAGTTCTGCCAGATCCAGTACAACTACCTCGACATCGACTACCAGGCCGGACGCGAGGGCCTGCGCTACGCGGCCGCCAAGGGGTTGCCCGTGGTCGTGATGGAGCCCCTGCGCGGCGGGTGGTTGGCCGCCCCGCCCGCGCCTATCCGCGCCCTGTTTGGGGCCAAGCGCCGGAGCCCCGCCGACCTGGCTCTGCAGTGGCTCTGGAGTCAGCCGGAGGTCACGGTCGTCCTCAGCGGGATGAGCACGTTCCCGCAGGTGGAGGAAAACCTAGCCTCGGCCGACCAGGCCAAGGTCGGGGCTTTGACCAAGAGAGAACTCACCTTCATCGACGGGGTGCGCCGCGAGGCTCTCAAGACCGGATGGGTGCCGTGCACCGGTTGCCGCTACTGCCTCCCCTGTCCGAGCGAGGTCGATATCCCCACCTCGTTCGAGGCTCACAACCTTGGCCTCTACGTGACTGAGGAAAAGCGGCGGGCGCGGGTGGCCAAGCACCTCGAGAGCACGAAGGCCGGGGCCTGCACCGCGTGCGGGGAGTGCGAGGAGAAGTGCCCGCAGCACCTTGAGATACCCAAACTCCTGGCCAGGGCCTGCGAGCTTCTCGGGGTGGCCCGGGCCGAACCGCCATCCTGATGCGCTACCGCGACTTCGGTCGCCTGGCCTGGAAGCCCTCGGCCCTGGGGTTCGGCACGATGCGTCTGCCGGCCGAGAGCGGACGGGCGGTCAGGCTCTTGCGCTTGGCCATCGACCGAGGCGTGAACTACATCGACACTTCGTGCGCGGACCGCGACGGACAGGCCGAAATCGCGGTGGGGAAGGCTCTTCGGGACGGGTACCGCGACCGCGTCAAAGTAGCGACCAAGGCTCCGGTGGCCCGTCTGGAGTCTCCCGCCGCAGCCGACCGGCTCCTGGGCGAGCAGCTGAGGCGTCTGGGGCTGGCGGCGGCCGACTTCTACCTGTTCCAGGGCCTCGAAGCCCGGAGTTGGGCCAGGGCCAAGGAAGCCGGTCTTCTCGGCTGGGCGGAGAAGGCCAGGGCCGCCGGGCGCATCGGGCGGCTCGGCTTTGCCTACCACGGCTCATCCGACCTGTTCCGACGCGTCCTGGACGAGTATCCCGGCTGGGACTTCTGCCAGATCAACCTCAACTACCTCGATGTCGCCTTCCAGGCCGGTGTCGGCGGGCTTCGCCTCGCGGCGGAGCGGGGACTGCCCGTCATCGCCATGGAGCCGTTCCGGGCCGGCTGTCTGGTCGACCCGCCGGGGCCGGTCCGGGAGGTCCTGGACGCGGCGGTCGCGGCCCGCGGTGGCCGTCGCCCGGTCGATTGGGCCCTGCAGTGGGTCTGGAATCAGCCGGAGGTGTCCCTGGTCGTTGCGGGCATGGGTTCGGCGGCCGAGGTCCTGGAGAACGTCGCTTGTGCGGAGCGCTCCGGGGTGGGGCGCCTGACGACCGCGGAGTTGGCCACCCTTGCCGCCGCCCGGGAAGCGTGTCTCCGGCTCGGCTGGGCGGAGTGCTCGGGGTGCGGGGCCTGCGAGCCGTGTCCCGAGGGTGTCGACATCCAGGACGGGCTCCGCCTCCACAACCAGGCCGTGGTCTTCGGCCAAGTCCGGCCGGGGGCGGGGCAATGGCTTGCGGCCACCGGGGCGGCGCGGTGCACGGCGTGCGGTGAATGCGAGGCGCGGTGCCCGGTCGGACTGCGGATAGCGGAATTGTTGAGGGAAACGGTCGGTGGTGCCGGGGGCGGGATTCGAACCCGCACGGGGGGTCGCCCCGGGCGATTTTGAGTCGCCATCGTCTGCCAGTTCCGACACCCCGGCGTTTTCGCGTTTCGTCGCTGGCAAATTGAATTCTAACACGCGGGGTCGCGAGCGGCAACGTGGCCAAAGACGGCGCGCGGCGGCAAAGGGGAGCCCGGGCGCGGGGAGAAAAGTGGTCCCATGCCTTCTCGTCGCGTGTCGCCGCCGTCCCGCCGGTCTTTCGTGTTCACGACCCCGTCCGGCCGCCGGGCGACCATCGAACTTCGCAACGAGGACTGCGTCGCCGGGGTCTCGTCGCTGCCGCGTCCGGCGGATGTCATCGTCACCTCGCCACCGTACAACCTGGGCGTGGCCTACGCCAGCTACGACGACAGCATCGCCCGCGAGCGCTATCTTCACTGGATGGACCAGTGGGCCGTGGTCATGCGCGAAGCCCTGGCCGGCAATGGCTCGCTCTTCCTCAACGTGGCCGGCAAGCCGACCGACCCGATCGTTCCCTTCCAGGTTCTCGAGGTCGCGACGCGGCACTTCAC
>CALMHV010000342.1 GCA_937863905.1 uncultured Bacillota bacterium | reverse complement strand
GGGCGTGAGGCCGTCTCCAGGCGATTTTCTCGACGCGCGGGTTGTCAAGTCATTCGCCTACGCCGTCGTGGCCGTGCCGGTCGACGGGCCGAGCTAGCCGGCACCCGCGCCGTCTCGTTGTCCTGGGCTCGGTTTCTTGTTGGTTATCTTGGCACAGGTTGTTTTCCGAGGACGCTATTCCCGCCGCCAGGAAGCTCATCCCGAGCCAGACCGTCTAGCTGGACGTGCTATAATTATGTCAACCCAGTTTGCGGCGATGCGCGTTGCTGATGCATTCTTCACGCGGAGAGGAGCCGACGGCGTGAATTTCAAAGGTGTTCGCTATCCGATCATTCTGGCGGTCTTGGCCTTGGTCTTGGCCGTCCTCTTCGGCGGCCGCTGGCTGTACGAAAGCCAGACGATGGACCGTCCTCTGGAGCAGGCCATCCGCTCCGTACCGGGCGTGTCCGACGTCCGCGTTGTCCAGCGCGGCGACACGGTCGAGGTCCGGGTGAAGGCCGGGGACGCGGGGAAGCTTGAGGAGTTCGTGGCCCAGCTCTGGCGGGCCATCGACGCCAACGAGCGGACGCGCCGCGTGGAACTGCGCCTCAGCGATAGCCGGGTCCAGGCGCTTGAGGACGCCTACTACTCTTTCCACTTCTCGCTTCAGGAAGCGATGGCCACCGGACTCTTCTCCGAACTGCCGGCCCGCCTGGCCGAGGCAGCGAAACCGGATGTTGTCGGGCGGTCCCGGATCTACGTCGGGACCGACTACGTCTACGTGCAACTCCACCAGGGTGACGCCGCTCTCTATGAGATCGTCCCGCGCTCGGCGGCCGCGAGTGGGTCGGCCACGGCCGGCGCCACGCCGACGGTGCCGCGCCTGGTGACCGTAGCCCCGTGGGGCGACTGACGAATCGTACCGGGGGGGAGAAATCCAGGGTGATCAAAGAGATAGCGATCGGCGCCGGAATCGCCGTGGTCGTCTTTCTCACGGCGCAGGGCTATAACGTGATGCCCGTGATCTTCTTGGCCGGGCTCATCTTCATCCTGGCCCAGAGCACGGGATTGGGCGGCCTGCTCGGCACCGGGTCGCGCACCGGTTCGGTTGTCAATCGGACCGTCGCCACCGGAGGCATCACTTTCGAGCACATCGGCGGGCAGACCGCGGCCAAGCGCGAGCTCATCGAGGCCCTGGAGTTCATCACGCATCCGGAGCGGACGAAGTCCCTGGGCATCAGACCTTTGAAGGGCATTCTCCTCACCGGACCGCCGGGGACGGGCAAGACGCTCATGGCCAAGGCCGCGGCCAGCTTCACCGACTCGGTGTTCCTGTCCGCCTCAGGCAGCGAGTTCATCGAAGTCTACGCCGGCGTCGGCGCCCAGCGTGTCCGGCAACTCTTCACCCGGGCCCGGGAGACCGCTCGCCGCGATGGCTCCGGCAGCGCCATCATCTTCATCGATGAACTCGAGGTTCTCGCCGGGCGGCGGGGCCAGCACAGCGGGCACTTGGAGTACGACCAGACCATCAACCAGTTGCTGGTGGAGATGGACGGTCTGTCGAACGATGGTGACGTGACCGTTCTCATCATCGGAGCGACGAACCGCATCGACCTTCTGGACCCGGCCGTGCTTCGCCCGGGGCGGTTCGACCGCGTCGTCCGGGTGGACCTGCCCGACCGCGACGAGCGCTTGGCCATTCTCAGAATCCACGGGGCCGGCAAGCCCCTGGCCAAGGGAGTCGATCTCGGGGAGGTCGCCAAGCAGACCTTCGGCTTCTCCGGGGCGCACCTGGAAAGCGTGACGAACGAGGCGGCCATCCTGGCCTTCCGCGAGGGGGCCGAGGTCGTCGGGCAAGACCACCTCATCGAGGCCGTGGACAAGGTCATGATGGGGGAGAAGGTCGGGAAGCGGCCGCGACCCGAGGAACTCGAACGCGTCGCCGCCCACGAACTTGGTCACGCCCTGGTGGCCGAGCACCATCGTCCGAACTCGGTGTCCATGGTCAGCATCGCTTCGCGCGGCGGCGCCCTGGGGTATGTCCGGCAGTCGCCCGACGGCGACCAGTACCTCTATTCGCGCGAGGACCTCGAGGGCCAGGTGGACGTCCTCCTGGCGGGGTGCGTGGCCGAGGAGATTTGTTTTGGCAGCCGGAGTACGGGCGCGCAGAAGGACCTTGAGCAGGCTCTCGATTTGGCGCGCCTTCTGGTGGCCGGGGGCATGTCCGAACTCGGCATCGTCCATCAGGAGTTTCTGCCCGACGGGACGATGCACGAGGCCATCCGCAAGATTCTTAAAGACCGGGAGACCCTGGTGAAGGGGCTCCTGGCCTTGCGCCAGACGAAGCTGGTCAAGGCCCGCAGCGTTCTTCTCGAGCGCGAACGGATAGACGGCGACGAGTTCCGGAGCCTGCTCGGCCGGATGACCGG
>CALMHV010000341.1 GCA_937863905.1 uncultured Bacillota bacterium | reverse complement strand
ACCTCAAGGCTTTCCAACTGGGCCAGGCCGCCGTCGCGGGTCTGGGGCCGCCGAGACCCTCGGCTACCCGGTGGTCATGAAGATCCTCTCCACCGCCTACTTCCCCCTCGCGGCCATCTCTGGCCCGTAGTACCGCCGTCTCAGAGCAAAGGCCACGTTGACCAGGGCCAGCATGACCGGAACTTCGACCAGGGGTCCGATGACGGCGGCGAAAGCCTGTCCGGAGTTGAGGCCGAAGACGGCGACGGCCACGGCGATGGCCAACTCGAAGTTGTTGGAGGCCGCCGTGAAGGCCAGGCTGGTCGTCTGGGCGTAACCGACACCTAGGCGGCGACCCATGAGGAACGAGACCAAGAACATAACCACGAAGTAGATGACCAGCGGGATGGCGATGCGCACCACATCAAGAGGCAGACGCACGATGTAGCTGCCCTTGAGCGAGAACATGACCACAATCGTGAAGAGCAGGGCGATGAGGGCCAGCGGGCTGATCCGGGGCACGAACTTCTCCTCGTACCACACCTTGCCCTTGGCCGGCACGAGGAAGGTCCGGGTCAGAAAACCGGCCAGAAAGGGAATGCCGAGGTAGATGGCCACGCTCTTGGCCACCTCACCGATGGTCACGCGGACCACGGCCCCTTCAAGCCCGAACCAGCTGGGCAGGACGGTCACGAAGACGTAGGCGTAGACGGAGTAGAAGAAGACCTGGAAGAGGGAGTTGAAGGCCACCAGGGCCGCCGCGTACTCGCTGTCACCCTTGGCCAGGCTGTTCCAGACGATGACCATGGCGATGCACCGGGCCAGGCCGATGAGAATCACGCCGGTCATGTACTCCGGGTAGCCGCGAAGGAAGATGATGGCCAGGGCGAACATGAGGACCGGACCGATGACCCAGTTCTGCACGAGCGACAGGGTCAGGACCTTGCCGTTCTTGAAGACCCGTCCGAGCTCGTCGTAGCGAACCTTGGCCAGCGGCGGGTACATCATGACGATGAGACCCACGGCGATGGGGATGGAAGTCGTGCCGATCGACAGCCGCTCGAGCAGGGTCGCCACGCCGGGAAAGACGTAACCGAGCCCGACCCCGAGAGCCATGGCGGCCAGAATCCAAACCGTGAGCAGACGGTCGAGCAGGGGAAGCTTGGCCGTGGTGGCGGCGTGGGGCATTGCTCCTCCTCCCGGCCGCCCGGCGGCCGCGTTCATTAGGGAATCAGCCAGTTAAAGAGGTAACCGATGAGCGTTATGGTCAGGGCCCCGATGCCGAAGTAGATAGCGAGGAGCTTCGGCTTCAGAACCTTGCGCAGGATGATGGCTTCCGGCAGCGAGAGGGCGGTGACGGCCATCATGAAAGCCAGAGCCGTGCCGGTGGCCATACCCTTCTCCATCAGAGCCTGGACGATGGGAATGGTCCCGGCCGCGTTGGAATAGAGGGGCACGCCGATGAGCACGGCCAGGGGGACGGCCAGAGGGTTCCCCGGGCCCGCGACGCGCAGGAGGAAACCCTCCGGGGCGTAACCGTGGATGAAGGCCCCGATGCTGATGCCCACCGTGACGTAGGCCCAGACCCGCCGCAGGATGTCCCTGGCGTAGCCTCGGGCGTAGCGGAGCCGGTCGGGCCAGGTCAGCCGGGGAGCGTCGGCCTGGCCGACCCGGATCGTCCAGACGTACTCCTCCACCAGGTGTTCGAGGTTGAGGCGCCCCAGGACGATCCCGCCCACGATGGCCGCGGTCACCCCGGCGCCCGTGTAGAGGAGGGCGATCTTCCAGCCAAAGAGACTCCAAAGGAGAACCAGAGCCACTTCGTTGACCATCGGCGAGGAGATGAGAAACGAGAAGGTCACCCCCAGCGGCACGCCGGCTTCCAGAAAGCCGATGAAGAGCGGCACCGCGGAACAGGAGCAGAACGGGGTGACAATCCCCACCAGAGCGGCCAGGACATTGCCCCCGTACCGGCCCCCGCGGGCCAGAACCTTCTTGGTCTTCTCCGGAGGGAAGAAGCTTTGGATGATGGCCACGACGAAGATGATGACGGCCAGGAGGGCGAGAACCTTAACGAGGTCGTAGATGAAGAAGTTCAAGGCCGAGCCGAGCCGGGTGGCCGGCGAGAGGCCAAAGACACCATAGACAAGCCAATCGACGAAGGTCTTCCACACGAAACCACGCCTACTTCCTCTGCTAGTTGCGGGGGCTCCGCCAAGGTCTGCCCTACGCGCCGCGCCCTAGACCTCCGTGTCGCTCCGGCACAACGGCGGCGGCAGAGCCCTCACCAGTTCCCGGGTCTCAGGCAGGTCAAGAAGTCCGGCCGCCAGGAACGTATCGAGTTGACGTCTGAAGCGAGCCAACCCGTCTTCGTCCGCGGAGTAGTGGGACCACGGTCTCACCCGGCGCTCCTTGACCAGACCGGCCCGCTTGAGCTTGCCGAGATGGGCCGACACGGTAGGCTGCGACAGGCCGATGGCCGGCACGATCTGGCAGACGCAGAGTTCGCGTTGCTGCACGAGCTTGAAAATCGTGAGCCGGGTTTCATCACTCAGAGCTTTGAGTTGGTTGAGAAGCTCACTCATCATGACCCGGGTCAACGCTCCTATTGGTTCATAGCTATTCGACTATGTTATAGTATAGCTAGCGGTCCAATAGTGTCAACGGAGGACCTCAACCTCGGACGTAAGGGAGGGTCATCGTCGGACGCGATCGTGGACGCCATTGGGAGGTAGGGTAGCTTTGACGCCTGAGACAGCACCGCGAAGGCGGTCCCCCCGGGTGTGGTTGCTGGTGGCGGTCGTCCTCGCCGCGATTGCGATTGTGGCCATCAAGTTGGCGCTCCGCCCACCGGAAACGAGTCTGCCCGTCTCCAGCCAGATTGAGCAGGCCCTATCGTCGGGAGAGCCCGCCGTGTTCGTCTTCACCTACGGAGGGGATTGCTGCGCAAGCACGCGCCAGGCCTTCGACAACTACGACCAGCAGGTCTCCATCGCCCTGGGCGCCTACGGGTCCCGGGTGAAGGTCGTCTGGCTTGATACCTCTCTGGAGGATAACGAGAGCGTCTGGGCGATGGCCGATCTGGCCAACCGGTTCGGGGTGGAGTCCGTGCCGAGCCTGCTCCTCGTGAGTGCGGCCGGCGAGCGCCTGTGGGTCAACGCCGGGCTGGTCACGGCCGAGGAAGTCCGCGCCGGCCTGGCCGCGGCCCTGGGAGGGTGAGCCGATGGAGTGGGTCGGTTCGCTGGACGCGTCCCTCGCTTCCCACTTCGCCATCTTCGTCGCCGGTCTGGTCGCCGGGGTCAGCCCCTGCAACCTGCCGACGGTGGCTCTCGTCGTGGCCTATGTGGGAGGATACGGTCGGGGTCGGCTCCGGGCCTTCGGGCTCTCGGCCGGTTTCGTCCTGGGTCTTTGCCTGACTCTGAGTGCTCTGGGCGTCGTGGCGGCCCTCGCCGGCGGGCTGCTGTTGCGGTTTAGCGTGATGGACTACGTGGCCGCCGCCGTGTGCGTGGTAATGGGCCTCGCCCTTCTGGGCGTGCTGCCTTTGAGCCTACCGGGGCTGGAGATGACGGGGACCGGCCGGCGAGGCTTCGCCGGCGCCTTCCTCCTGGGCATCCCGTTCGCCTTCACCTCGTCCCCTTGCACGACACCAATGACGCTCGCCATCTTGGGCCTGGTGGCCGCAAAGGCCGTCCCGCTCGCGGGGGCCACCCTCCTCCTGGCCTACGCCCTGGGGCGCGGTGTCCTGCTCCTGGCCGCCGGGACCCTGGCCGGCAGCGCCAGTGGCCTGGTCGTCAGCGACGTCTGGGCCGAGCGGCTGAAGAAGACCAGTGGGCTCGTTCTCGTCGGGGTGGGGTTGTGGCTTCTCTGGCAGGCAGTGTAGCGCGAGCGCAGGTCTCGGGGAATGTCGGAAGGATAGGTCTTGAAACCTGTAGGGAGGGTCAGCCGTGCTTAACGTTAAAGTGCTTGGACCGGGCTGCGCCAATTGCCAGAGACTGGAGCAGAACACGAACGAGGCCGTGGCCATGCTGGGGCAGCCGGCCACGGTGGAGAAGGTCTCGGATGTGGCGGTCATGATGTCCTACGGGATACTGCGCCCGCCGGCCTTGGTCGTCAACGGCAAGGTAGCGATGAGCGGCCGGGTGCCCTCCCCGTCGGAGATCCTGAGCCTGCTCACCACGGCCCTGGCGGAGAGCGGAGCGGGGTAAGGAGGCCCTCGCCCTAGCCGCCGGCAATCCCGGAGAAGAACTCCCCCAGCCGAGCCGCTCGTTCCCGGTTGGCCCGGTAGCAGGTCCAGGGGCCGCGCCGCTCCGTGGTGACCAGGCCCGCCTCCTCCAGCACGTTGAGGTGTTGGGAGATGGTCGACTGGGCCAGCCCGAGGAGCTTGACGAGGTCGGCCTGGGCCACGACCGGCTCACAAGCCTCGATCCGGTCGCAGCAGCTGACGAGTTCGCCGGCGAACAGCGTCTGGTAGACGCGCAGCCGGTGCACGTTGGAGAGGGCCTTGAGCATCTTGGCCCACTCGGCCAGGTCGGCCTTCTCGTCGGCCACGGTCCCACCCCCACTCTCCCGAAGGATTTCATATTCTAGACTCGGACGCACGCCTCGCGAGAAGCGCCTAGAACCCCCTGGCCTCCTTGAGCCGCCGGTCGAACTCGGCCACCCGGGCCTGCTCGGCGGTCCAGAAGTCTGGGCTGAGCATCGCGTCGAGTTCGGCCTTGGTCTTGCCGTGCTGTTCGACCCACCAGAAGTACTTGAGGTTGTGCCAGCGCATCCGGTTCAGACGGTCGCCCTCCTGGATCCAGTCGAGGCCCGCGCCTTCGAAGATGCGGGCGAAGTACGCCGCCGCCCTGACCCGGTCCAGCTTCCCCCACTGCTCCGCGACGCCGGCGACCACCGACCCGTAGCGGTCGAAGCTGTCGGTGGCGATGGTGACCACGTTGTCGTCCGCTCCGAACCCGTAGAACTTGGCCGTCTTGATGGCTCCCAGGATGTTGCAGACGGCCGAGATGCCGATGATCCCCGCCAGGCGCCCCAGCGAGGCCGCGGCGACACCCGCTTCCGAGGCGAGGTACTCCTGCCCGGCGGGGTCGGTGAGGAGTTGGAGACCTTGCTTGCAGGAGACGTCGTCCAGGCACATCAGAAGGTCCGTGTTCAGAGTGTTGTGAATCCAGGTCACGTGTTTGTCGCCGATGCCCTGGATGTCGTGGTCGCCGTGTCCGTTCATGAAGAGGGTCGGGCACTGGATGGGTTCCAGGCCCACGATGCGGCACTCGCCGAAGACCTGTTTGAGCTTGTCGCCCGCGGCGATGGTCCCCCCCGAGCCCATGGC
>CALMHV010000340.1 GCA_937863905.1 uncultured Bacillota bacterium | reverse complement strand
CCGCTCGCTCCCGACCCGCCCGAACCCCCGCCACTTCGCCCGGCTCCCGACGATAATCAGGACGAGCATGACCAGATCCGTCGCGCCCATCGCCCAGAACGGAAGGGTTATGTTTCGCGTGTAGAGGAGGCCGGCCGTCCCGCCTGCGATTAGGGCGCCAATGGCCTGCATCGCGCCGTAGATGCCGCTCACCGCGCCACGCACCCGCGCCGGCGCGGCGTTGGCGCCGACGGCTTCCCAGCACGACCCGGCGACGTAGGCGACGATGAAGGTCAGAAGGGTCAGGAAGCCAAACGCCCACGGTTCGTTGGCTTGCGTTATGGCCACCCAGGAGGGGACGGTGATGATGAGGCTGCCGATCATGAGCCGCGAGTGGCCGACCCGGTCGGCGATCTGCCCGCCCACGAGTTGCCCCAAGGCCGCCCCGAGAGCCATCGCCGTGCTGATGGCCCCGAGGCCGGCGTAGCCGACCCCGAACCTGTCCGTGACGTAGAGGCCCCAGATGGGCGGGGAAAGGCCCATCATGAACCCCGTGAACAGCCAGATGGTGGCCATCAGGGCCGCGCCCCGGCCGTCCGGGCTGACGAGGAAGCGGAGGCTCTCCAGGGGCGAGGGATGCGGCTCGGGCGCGGCTGCCGCGGGTGCCCCGGGGACGCCGGCAATCGCTGGGGTCCGAGGGGCCCTCACCGGAAGTGTCTCGCGAACCCGGGAGATGGCCGCCAGGACGCCCGCCCCCGAGACCACCGCCGCCGCCGCGAGAACCCAGCGAAGGCCAAGCCGCGCCGCGACCACCCCGACCAGCGGCGGCACGACGACGCCGACCAGGTTCTCCACGACTCCGACCGCGGCGAAGGCGCTGGCTCTCCGGCCCGGGGCGGCTGACTCGGCGATGAGAGCCCTGTAGGCGCTGCCGGACATGCCGCCCAGACCGAGGAGGACGGCCGCCGTGATGAGCCCGGGCGTTGTTGGGTTGAAGAGGGCGACCAGCCAACCGGCGGTCCGGAGGACCCGGCCGACCATCATTACCGGCCGGCGGCCGAGCCGGTCGGCCAGCACGCCTCCGGCGAAGGCCATCGGCGTCTCGACGGCGGCGACCAGACCGAAAAAGAGGCCGACGAAGATGACCCCGACCCCGCTCTCACGGAGATACGGTGAGAGGAAGTTGTTATAGGCGAAGTAGCCGAGGGCCGAGGCCAAAGTGATGACCATGACCCGGCGGAGGTTGGGCGTCAACTGCTATCACCTGGCTAGGAAGATGTCTCCAGCGAGCCCGGCCGTGGCCTCGATGGGCAAACGCGGGGCGTGCTCTTCGGTGAACGCGCACGACCGACCAAACAAGGGGGCCACCCCGAGACCCCCGCCGTACCCCGCCTGGTCGAGATGCCGGACCACTGTTCCGTAGGCCAGTTCCGGCGTGTTGCACTCGTCCGACAAGTGGGCGAGGAGAACCATTTTCGTCGCCGGCCCCACGATTCCCGCCAGAGCCTTGCCGGCCTGCTCGTTTGAAAGATGTCCCTGGTTCCCCAAGACGCGGCGGATGAGGTGCCCGGGCCGCCCGGACCGAAGTTCCATCTCCACGTCGTGATTAGACTCGAAAACCAGAAAGGTCGAGCCGCGAAGGAGGCGGACCGTCTCGCCGTAGACCGTCCCGAGGTCGGTGAGGACGGCGATTTGGGCCTCTCCGTCGGTGATGAGGAACCCGAGCGGGTCGGGGGCGTCGTGCGGCTTGCGGAAGGCTGTGACCTCCAGGCCGCCTACCTTGAACGGCCGCCCGGCCCGGACGGGGTGGGTCTCGCCCAGAAGGCGGCAGTGCCGGGGGCTGTAGGGGGCCTGGGGGTCCTCGTAGGTCAGGGTGTGGATGAGGTGCCCCGTGGCGTAGAGCGGGACCCGGTGCTTGGCGGTGAAAGGATGCCGGAGGCGCAGAGCCGCCACGTGGTCGGCGTGGCCGTGCGTGGCCAGGACCCCGGCCAGGCTGGCTGGACCCACTCCCGTTTGCCAGAGGCGGGCCTCCAGTTTGCGGATGCCGAGGCCGCAGTCCACGAGAAGGCGCGTCCCATCGCCACCCTCGACGAGGTAGGCGCTGCCGGCCTTACTTGAACTGGCGAGGGAACAGAAACGCATACCTGAAGGTTCTTAGTGGCAAATCAGATACCTGCGGGAAGTTGCGGGCAAGGCTCCCTCGTCCGGAAGGAGCAGGGTTTGGGCGCTCAAGGCGCCGCACTGGAGGCTCTACCTGGACCTAGGTTCAACCGCGGGCAATCCCCCGAGTCCATTGGCCGGGCAGGCCGCATTCTGCTACACTTGGCCCAGGCGTGCGAAAGGAGGGAGACTCGTGGCCAGGCACATGGCGTGGGGTCTTCTGCTCCTGGTGGTGGGGTCTTTGCTCCTGGCCTCCAACTTCGGCTTCATCCCACCGTTCAACATCTGGGACCTCTGGCCGCTTCTTCTCATCTGGCCGGCCGCTAAGTTTCTACTCGGTGAGTCCTTCATCCGGGTGGACGGACGACAGTACCGGGTTCGCCTCGGGTCGGCCGCCGGTCTCGGGTTCCAACTCGTCGCCCTGTGGGTCCTCATCGGAGCGGGCGCGGAACTGCTGCACAACCTGCGCCTGTTCCCGTTCGACTGGGGCGACATCGCCGGATGGACCCTGCCCCTTCTTCTGGTCGGCATCGGTCTGGCCATCATGCTCCGGCCGCGGCACGGCGCCTGGCGGTGGTCGCACCGTGACGCCCTTCGCGATAACATCCGCGACGGTTTCCGTTCCGGGACGTCTGCCGTCGCCGGCGACCTCAGCTACGGTTCGCGGCCCTGGGTTTTCAAGTCCCCGATGACCATCCGGCTCTGGGCCGGGGACGTCGACGTGGACCTCACGACGGCCGAGTTCACCGTGGAGGACAACTACCTGGCCGTGAAGGCTTGGGCCGGGGAGGTCACCATACGCGTTCCCGACGACATGGATGTCGCCGTGGAGGCCCGCTGCAGCGCCGGCGAAATCACTGTCTTTGACGAGCGGCGCGACGGTCTTGGCTGTGAGGTCACCGTGGCGCGCCAGGCCGGGCGCCTGGCGGCGGTAGTCGACGGGCAGCCCGCCGCCGCACCGCGCCGGCTGTTCATCGGTGTCGAGATGACTTTCGGA
>CALMHV010000339.1 GCA_937863905.1 uncultured Bacillota bacterium | reverse complement strand
TTGCAGGCAGGTCGCGTCTTGCGCCGCGAAGGAGGCCGCTTCGTTGACTGGTTCCGTCGGTCCATCCGGCGGTCTGGCCGGCTGCCGGGCCGAGTTTCCGGCCCTCTCGATGATGGAGCAAGTGGCCCTGCTCCTCCGGCGCCTGGCCTCTAGGAGGTAGCCGGTCCTGGCTCTCATCTACCTGGGGCTCGTCAACGCCCTACGCAACCTCAACCGCAGCCTTCTCACCGTGCTGGCCCTGGCGCTGGCCGCGACCGTGATGACCTGCTCCCTGACCCTGTCGGAGGGCTACACTCCGGCGCGAGCGGCCGGCTATCGGGCCTTCCTCGGGGGCGACATCCTGGTCTACCCGGCGTGGGTCTGGCCGGCGCAGGCGGACGTGGCGGCCCTGATACCGAAAGAGGCCGAGGTCACGGCCCTGCCCACCACCTTCGGCAGCCCGCTCCGCTACTTCCACCCCGACGTCTACGAGACGGGCTTCATCACCACCTCACCCGACGGGATGCCCCGCTGGTCGATGTTCGCCAGCCAGGGGGAGCAGGACGAGGTGGTCCACTTGGCCCTGGCCGTCCCGGAGGTGCGCGGGGTCGTTCCCTACGAGGCCGTGCCGGTGACCGGGGGAGAGGTGGCCATCGTCGGGCCGGGGATGGACCCGGCCGAGGTCGGCGGGGTCGACGGGGTCGCGACCGGGGGCGAGCGGGCGTCGCTGGAAGGTTCGCTCGTCCGCTCCTGTCCGGTCGACATCCTGGCCGGGCCGATGCCCCTGAACCAAGAGGACGCGGGTCCGATTCTCAAGACCGGGCGCTGGCTCCGGGCGGAGGAGGACGGCCTCGTCTGCCTGGTCAACGCGCGGGCGCTCATCACGCGCCGGGCCCTGGACCAGGGGGCCTACGTCTTCATGGGTCCGCAGGGCCAGAAGATCCGCCTCCAGGTGCCGCGTATCCGCCAGAGCGGCCAGGTCCTGGCGGAGACACCCGACGCCGCGAAGGCCCTCGCCGCCAATCCGTCGCCGCCGCCCGGCCCCACCGCGG
>CALMHV010000338.1 GCA_937863905.1 uncultured Bacillota bacterium | reverse complement strand
CGCCTACGCCGACTCGCCTCGCTCGTACGGGACGCCGGCGGCCGCCGGCGGGCGCGACCGCCGCGACCAGCCGGCCAGGACGACGATGGTGAGCAGGTAGGGGATCATCTTGATGAACTGGAACGGGATGGCCTCGCTGACCAAACGGAAGCTAAGAGCCTGGGCGAACCCGAAGAGCAAGCCGGCCAACATGGCCCCGCCCGGCTTCCAGTTGCCGAAAATCATGGCCGCGAGAGCGATGAAGCCGAGACCTTGCGTCATCCCCTCCACGTACATCCCGGTGTGCTCGACCGAGAGATACGCGCCGGATAGGCCGGCCAAAGCGCCGCTGATGATGACCCCGGAGTACTTCATCAGGTAGACGTTCACGCCCAGGGTCTCGGCGGCCAGCGGATACTCGCCGACCGACCGGAGCCGGAGGCCGAACACCGTCCGGTTCATTATCCAGGCGGTCAGCGGGACGAGCAGGAAAGCCACGAAAACCAGGGGGCTCACGTGGGTCAGGATGGGCTTGAGCCACGGGATGCCGGCGAGCAGGGGAACCGTGATGGCCGGCAGGTGGTCCACGTGCGGGGTCGTGGTGGCCATCCGGAAGATGCTGATGGCCGCGAAGCGCACCAAGCCGTAGGCGAGGATGTTGATGGCCGTGCCGCTGACGATCTGGTCCACCTTGAACTGGATCGACGCGTAGGCGTGGATGAGGGCCATGAACGCCCCGGCCAGCATGCCGACAAGAATGCCGCCGAAGGGTCCCAGGAAGACGCCGCCGGCCGCGCCGGCGAAGGCCCCCACGATCATCATGCCCTCCAGCCCGATGTTGACGATGCCACTCCGCTCGGAGTAGATGGCGCCCACGGCCGTGATGATGATGGGCACCGCCATGCGGATGGCGGACGCGAGCAGCTCCGGGCTAAGCATTGGCGCTCGCCTCCTCCTTCTTTTGCTGGGCCCGGGCGTATCTTCGGATGACCTCCGAGGCCATGACGATACAGAGGATGATGAGGCCCTGTAGGATGTAGTAGGTTTCCATCGGTACTTTCTCGATGATCAGGATGCCCATGCCGCCCCGGCTCAGAAAGCCGAAGAGCACGGAGGCCAGCACGATGCCGACGGCGCCGTTCCGCCCGACCAGGGCCACGGCGATGCCGGTGAACCCGAAGTTCCTCGGGAAGTCGATGTCCAGATACCCGAAGTACCCCAGGAGGTCGGACAGCCCCGCCAACCCAGCCACGGCGCCGCTGAGCAGGAAGGTCCTGAAGATGACGGCGTTGGAGCGGATACCGGCCGTCTCCGCCGCCTTGGGGTTGTGTCCCACGGCCCGGAGTTCCAGACCGAACGGGGTCTTCCAGAGCAGGTACCACAGGCCCACGGCCGCCAGGAGGGCGAGGATGAGGAACCAGTTGACCGAGCCCGCCGGGAAGTTGATGCCTATCTTCTCGAGCGTCCCGTGCAGGTCCGGCATCCGGGCCGTCGGGAGAAGCGCCGGCGTCCTCGCCCGCAGGCTGCCGAAGCCGCCGCCGGCGGGCCCTATGACCTGCGTCTTGTCCATCAGCGGACCGGCCACGAGGAATTGGACGAAAAGGAAGGCCGTGTGGTTGAGCATGATGGTCGTGATGACCTCGTGGACGCCCCGCTTGAGCTTGAGCCAGATGGGCACCAGAGCCCAAAGCGCGCCACCGGCCGCCCCGGCCAGGATGGTCAGGGGCAGGTGGATGTAAACCGGGAGCCCCTTGACGGCGAACCCCACAGAGGCGGCGCAGAGGACGCCGATGAGATACTGGCCCTCGACCCCGATGTTGAAGAGGCCGACGCGGAAGCCGACGGCGCAGGCGATGCCGGCGAAGATGAGGGGCGTCGCCTTGTAGAGGATGTTGGCGATGCTGTCCATCCGGCCGAAGGCGAAATAGAACATCGTTCCGTAGACCACCAGCGGGTTCTTGCCGATGATGATGAGAGCGATGGAAGCCACGGCCATGGCGACCAGGACCGCCAGAACGGGCGAGAACTTCTCAAGCAAGGCCAGCCGCTTCGCCGCCTTCGAGCGGGGCAGTTGCGCATTCACGACGCCCGGCGCCCCCCTTCCGACCCCTGCTTGGCCCCGGTCATGTAGAGGCCCAGAGTCTTCGGCTCGGCCTCACCCTGGCTGAACTCGGCCTGGATGTGGCCGTTGTAGATGACGCCGATGCGGTCGGCCACCGCGATAATCTCCTCGAGGTCGGCCGAGATGAGCAGGACCGCCGCGCCCTGGTCCCGCGCGTTGAGGAGTTGCTGGCGCACGAACTCCGTGGCCCCGATGTCCAGGCCTCGCGTCGGCTGGGAGGCCACGATGAACTTGGGGTCTCCCCGGAACTCGCGCACCAAGATGAGCTTCTGCTGGTTACCCCCGGAGAGCGTCTCCGCCTTGGCCTGGATGGAGGTCAGCCGGACGTCGAACTTGACGACCCCCTCCTCCACGAACCGGTAGATGGCGGGGAACTGGAGGCGGAAACCCCGGCGGAACTCGGGCAAGCGATGGGCGCCCAGGACGGCGTTCTCCCAGATGGTCATGGGCAGGGCCAGCCCGCGCCGCTGGCGGTCCTCCGGAATGTAGGCCGCCCCGCGCTTGCGGACGAGAGCGGCCGGGTGGTTGGTGATGTCCTCGCCGGCCAGGTGGATGCGGCCGCCGCCGACCCGGCGGAGACCCATGATGGCCTCGGCCAGTTCGGTCTGGCCGTTCCCCTCGACGCCGGCGATGCCGTAGATTTCGCCGGCTCTGACCCGGAAGGAGAGGTCGGCGAGGATGGAGCGACGACCGGTCGAGGCCTTCAACCCCTCGACGACCAGACGGTCCTCGCCGGGGGGCGCCTCGTTCCGCTTCAGGTCGAACAGCACGGGGCGCCCGACCATCATCTCGGCCAGCATCGGGCGGGTCACGTCGGCGGCCTTGACCGTCCCGACGACGCGGCCGCGCCGCAGGACGGTGATGCGGTCGGAGATACGGAGAACCTCGTCCAGTTTGTGGCTGATGAAGACGATGGTCTTGCCCTGACGCTTGAGGGTCCGAAGGTGCTCGAAGAGTTCCTCCGCTTCCTGCGGCGCGAGGACCGCCGTCGGCTCGTCCAGGATAATGAGGCCGGCGCCCCGGTAGAGGACCTTGAGGATCTCGACCCGTTGCTGCTCACCAACGGAGAGGTCTTCGACGCGCCGGTCGGGGTCCAATTTGACCCCGTACTGGGCGCTGAGGTCCCTCACTTTGGTCGCGGCGTCCTTCGGGTCGATGAGGCCCCGCCGCGGCGGCTCCGCGCCGAGGATGACGTTCTCGGTCACGGTGAAGTTGGAGACCAACATGAAGTGCTGGTGCACGATGCCGATGCCCGCGAGGATGGCCTGCCGGGGATTCCGGAACAGAGCCGGCCGGCCTCGAAAGAGGATCCGGCCTTCGTCGGGCTGGTAAAGGCCGGTCACAATCTTCACAAGGGTGCTCTTCCCGGCGCCGTTCTCGCCGACGATGGCGTGGATTTCGCCCTCGAGAATATCGAAGGACACATCACCATTGGCGACGATGCCGGGGAAGCGCTTGGTAACGCCTTGGATTGCCAGGACCGCGTTCGCCTGTGCCATGGCCGCCACCTTCT
>CALMHV010000337.1 GCA_937863905.1 uncultured Bacillota bacterium | reverse complement strand
CGGCCTCACGAACCCGGTTCACTTCGACAGCCTCGCGGAAACCGTCCCGGGCGCTCGGGTGAACATCTTGGTCATGGGGCTCGACGCCCCTATGAACCAGGCGGGACAGATCGTCCCGGACTTCGACATCCACAAGGGCTGGCGTTCGCGCACCGACACCATGATGCTCTTCAGCCTGGATGCCCGAGCTAAGGAAGTCGGACTCATCTCGCTCCCCAGGGACTCCCGGGTCCTCATCGCGGGCCGCGAAGAGCTCGGACCGGACAAGCTGGGCCACGCCTACGCCTACGGCGGGCCCGACATGGCCGTGGCGACCGTCTCAAGGGTGCTCGGCTTGCCCGTGCACTACTACGTCACGGTCAATTCCGGAGGCGTCGCCTCCATCATCGACCTCTTGGGCGGCGTCGAACTCTACGTCGAATCCGACATGCACTACCATGACCCTTACCAGAACCTCAACATCGATTTGAAGCAGGGGCTCCAGCTCCTCGACGGGGACAAGGCCGTCCAGTACATGCGCTTCCGTAAGCCGGGCACGGACATCGAGCGCATCCGCCGGCAGCAGCGGCTCGTGGCGGCCCTCAAGGAGCAGGTGTTCCAGTTCGGGATCGTGACCAAGCTACCCGCGCTTGTCACTAAGGTCGCCGACTGCGTGGACACGAACATGACCGCGGGCGAGATGCTCTCCTTCGCCCGCATGGCGGCCGGCTTGGACAAGGTGACGTTCAAGTCGGATGCTCTCCCTGGGACGTTCCAGGACTTCCTAGACACGATCGGGAGCGGGTTGGTGCTTCCCTACTGGGTTCTCGACGAGGCGGGCTGCAAGAGCCTTGTCGACGACTTGGCCTGGGGAATGGACATGGAGGCGAACGCGCAGATAACCGTGGAGGTACAGAACGGGACCGCGGTCCCCGGACTGGCCACCCAGTTTGCCGCCGAACTCACCCGGCAAGGCTATAACGTCGTGAGCGCCACCGACGCCGTCCGCAGCGACTACAAGACGACGGAGGTCATCGA
>CALMHV010000336.1 GCA_937863905.1 uncultured Bacillota bacterium | reverse complement strand
GACAAGGGGGGAACCGCAGTGAAGTTTGGCAGCCTCGAGTACGCCAAGAAGCTGCAGGAAGTCCTGAACGGCGATGCCGAACACCGTCGCCTGGCCAAGGGGGAGACCGATTCGTACCTCTTCGTCCTGGAGCCCGAGCCGGCCAAGGGCGTCGCGGAGCGCTACATCCTGGGCTACGCCATGGCGAACGGGGAAGTCGCGGATGTCTGGACCGGGGAGCGGAAGACGACCTTCGTCCTGTCCGCCCCGTACGCGATTTGGGTCGACATCCTGGAAGGCAAGATGGGGCCCATCGCGGCCATGACCACGCGCCGCCTCAAGATCCGGGGGAACATCCTTCGCCTTCTGTCCGGGTCGGACTCGACCCTGCGCATGGTGGAGCTCCTCCGGACCATCCCGACCGAGTTCGAGGGGCAGTACGCCTCGATCAAGCTCGGTGCGGGGGCGAAGGGGGCTTGAGCCAAGGCGAGTTCGTTCTGGGCGATGGCCGACGCGTGGCCTGGCCGGCCGTCCACCGGCTCGACTTTGCCGTGACCGCGGCTTTCCTGGGCCGGGCGTCGGGCGCGGCCGGTCTGCTGGGTGAGCGCGGCATCCCGGGCCGCCCGGCGCTCTTCCTGCCCGGGCGCACCTTGGTCGTCGTGGCCTATCAGGAGTTCGGCGCTTCGCCGGTCGGGCCGTACCGGCAGGTGTCGGTTTCGCTGCCGCTGCATGTGCCTGCGGGCGGCCCGGCGCGACCTCTCCGGGCGCCGTTGCTCTTGCCGCTCCTGGTGCAGTCGCTCGGGAGCACGGAGCGCGTCTACCGCGACCTTCACTTCTACGTGGCGGAGATACCGGCCTCCGAGCCGTCGGCCGTGCCCTACTCCGTCGAGGTGTGGGGCGAGCCCGGCTGGGCGGCGGACATCGTCGCCGGGGAGCCGGGCCAGGCCGGGTCGCCCGCCGCGGGAGGTCGTCGGCGCTGGGAGGTCGCGGTGCGGGCCCCGGCGCCGCCGCCAGCGACCGGGACCGCCGGCAAGGGTTCGGGGCCGGGTCTCTTGCTCCGCCTCCAGGCATCCCTCCTCGGTGGCCTAGCCCTCTACGAGCGCCGCGGCTACCGCCTCATCAGCCGGCGCGGGGACGAGGTCCTGACCGACGTCATGCGGGTGGAAGCGCCCGGTCACCTGGCCTTCGGCCCCTGGCGGGCCCGCCTCGAACTGGGCGACCACCCGAAAGCCGCCGCCCTCCGGACCATCCTGGGCGACCGGCCGACCTGCATCCAGACTCTCGTCCACCGGCCCTCCGCGGCGCGCCCCGGGACGGTGTCGTTCCAGGGAGGGACCATGTATGGGTGACGGAAACGGTGGCGGCGGGGCGTCCGGCGCCACGGCCCGGTCGGGCGCCCAACTGCGCTCGGTCCGGCGCGCCCTGGCCGCGTTGCGGGCCTTCGAGCCCCCACCGCACAGCCTGGGCGTTTCGGAGATAAGCCGGGCTCTCGGGCTCTCCAAGGGGACCGTCCACCTTCTGACCAAGGTCCTCGAGGGCGAGGGCTTCCTCGAGCGCGACGCCGCCACGGGCAAGTTCCAGCTCGGACCGGCCATCCACATTCTGACGGCGGCCGCCAGGCGCGACCTGCGGCTGGCCGCCCGGGAGCCCATGCACCGTCTCTACACCGAGACCTCGTTCCCGGCGTACCTGGCCGTCCTCTTGGCCGACCGGGCCGTCATCGTCGAGAAGGCCGCGCCGACCTTGTCTTTCCTGGCGATCCTGGACGTCGGGGCGCCCATGCCGCTCCACTCATCGGCCGCCGGCAAGGTTCTTCTGGCCTGTTCGCCGGCCGAGACGCGGGCCAGGCTGCTCGGGGCTTTGAAGCGCTCGGGCCTGGAACCAATGACGCCAGGGACCATAACGTCGTTCGACGCCCTGCGGGCGGAGATCGAGAAGGTGGCGCGGGACGGGTTCGCCCTGGACCGCGAGGAGAGCCTGCCCGGGGTGTTCTGCGTGGCCGCCCCGGTGCGGGGAGCCGACGGCGAGATGACCGCCGCCGTGTCGGTGGCCGCGCCGGCGCCGGCCTTCGAGGACGCCGGACAGATCGAACTGGTCCGTGACATGGTCCGCCGCACGGCCGAGGCCATCTCTTACCGCCTCGGGTACCGGGCCACAGGATGACCCCAGCGCTTTTGGGGAGAGGGGGCGTAACGCATGCCATTTCCCATCAAAGACCCAAAGCAGGCCGAGGACCTCTTCATCGAGTACCTGGAGGCGACCCAGACCGACCCCGTGCTGCTTGAGGCGTGGAAGAAGCTGGGCATGGTCGTCGGGTTCAAGATAGAGGACCTCGGGCTCGGTTTCGGCCTCGACTGCAGCAGCGGTGACAAGGTGGTCGTTCTCCGGACCTACCCGGAGAAACCGCCGGCCGCCGCCATGAAGCTCACCAGCGACACCTTCCACGACATCTTCACGGGCCGCCTGAACGTGGGCATGGCCTTCATGAAGCGGGTGGTCCGCACCGAGGGTAACATCGCCGGCATCCTCAAGCTCTCGAGCCTCATGCCGCGCAACATCAAGGTCTACAAGAACCTCCTGGCGGCCAAGGGCCTCGGGGACAAGGGGGGCGGCGGGCGATGAGCGACGCGGCCGCTCGACGGCCGACCGGCCCCGGCTTCCCCGACCCGGCGACCCTCCCGCCCGGCGTGACGGTCGCCCCGGCGCCGCCGCTCGACCCGAACGAGGCCGAGACCCTCCTGGCGATGTACCGCTCCCTGCTGGGCATCAGGCGTTTCGAGGAGCGGGTCGTCGAGCACTACGCCGAAGGTCACATCCCGGGGTTCGTCCACCTCTACATCGGTCAGGAGGCCTGCGCGGTCGGGGCGGCGGCGGTCATGCGGTCCGACGACTGGTTCACCTCCTACCACCGGGGGCATGGCCACCACCTGGCCCGGGGGGCGCGCTTCGAGCCCATGTTCGCGGAGCTTTTCGGCCGCGAGACCGGCTACTGCCACGGGCGCGGCGGGTGCCTCCACATCACGGACGCGGCGGTCGGGAGCCTGGGGGCCAACGGCATCGTGGCCTCCGGTCTGGTCATCGCCAACGGGGCCGGTCTCTCGGCCAAGTACCACGGAGAGGACCGCGTGACCCTGTGCTTCTTCGGCGACGGCGCGGCCAACCAGGGCAAGTTCCATGAGGCCCTCAACCTGGCGGCCGTGTGGCGCCTGCCGGTCGTCTTCTTTTGCGAGAACAACGGTTTCGGGGAGTCCACACCGCAGGATTGGAGCACGCCCATCGAGCACATCGCCGTGCGGGCGGTGGCCTACGGGATGCCGGGGGTCATCGTCGACGGCGGCGATGTCCTGGCGGTGCGCGAGGCAACAGGCCTGGCCGTCGAGCGGGCCAGGGCGGGTGGGGGACCGACCCTCATCGAGGCCAAGACCTACCGCTGGCGCGGCCACTTCGAGGGGGATCCGGAGACCTACCGGACCCGCGAGGAGGTCGCGGCGCGCGAGAAGGACTGCGCCGTGCGACGGTTCAAGGAGCGCCTCATCAAGGCCGGTCTGTGGGACGAGACAAGAGACCGGACCCTGGAGGCCGAACT
>CALMHV010000335.1 GCA_937863905.1 uncultured Bacillota bacterium | reverse complement strand
CTGAACCCAAGCTGAACCGATAAGGCGGGGGCCCAATGGGGCACACGTCCTACGTCCTGGTGATCGCCAAGACCGTCGGGCTCTACGCCCTGGCTCTCCTCATGTTCCGCCTGATGGGGAGGAGGACCCTGGGCGACATGGAGCCCCTTGACTTCGTGGTGGTGATTGCCATCGCGGAAATCCTCGGCGCGCCGCTGGCCGATCCCGCTCTCTCGCTCCTGCCCCCGATAGTGGCCATCGTCGCCCTCACCCTGCTGCAGATAGGGCTGGCCTATCTCAGCCTGTCCAGCGCCAGGGTCCAGGCGTTTCTCGAGGGCAAACCCATCGTCGTCATCCGGGAGGGGCGCGTCCTGGCCCGCAACCTACGCCGCGCTCGCGTGAGCCCGGGGGAACTGGCCGAGAGGCTTAGGGAACGTGGGTTCCTCGGACCCGCCGACGTCGAGTTGGCGGTGTTCGAGACCGACGGGATGCTGTCCGCCATCCCCAAGCGCGAGGCCTCTCCGGTGACCCCTCGCTTTCTGGGCCTGGAGTCCTCGACGACGCTGGTCCTGGAGGGTCAGCCTGTGCCGGCCGGTCTCCGGAAAGCCGGTGTCACCGAGGCCGAACTGGCCGAGCGGCTCAGCCGGCGCGGGCTCTCCCCAACGGACGCCGAAGAGGTGTTCATCGACCCCGACGGACGTCTTCGCGTCATCTACAGCCTCACGTCCAACCTCCCCAAGACCAAGCCCCCGGGGGCTTCCCGCGCCACGCCCCGGCCGGACGGTTCCGGTCGGCGCCCCGCGACTACAACCTCCCCCGCCCGCGTAAAGAGAACAAAGCGGCGCCAAGCCAGAAGGTTGCCCTGAAGCGTTCCCCACCGGAGGGACGGCCCGTGAATTTCAAGGTTCTCCTGAACACCTTCGCCCTGGTCTTCGTCGCCGAGTTGGGGGACAAGACACAACTCGCGACCTTGGTCCTGGCCGCCCAGTCGCGGAGTCCCATCTCGGTCTTCGTCGGAGCGGCTCTGGCCCTGGTCGCCACCACCCTCCTCGGAGTGGTCCTTGGCTCAGCCGTGAGTCACGTTATGCCCCTCAAGTACATCCGGATGGGGGCCGGTGCCCTCTTCCTGGTCTTCGGCGTCCTTCTCATTGCCGGCCGCGGGTGAAACGCGACGAGCCTAGGCCGGTCGACAGGGCTCCGGGCCGGCGTCACGAAACCTTCCTGGCTGCCGCCCGTAACAAGCGGGAGAGGCGAACCGCTTGCCCCAGAGCCCCGAGCAGGACAGGATGGATCTTCGTCTCCTAGAGCGGTGCCGGCAAGGTCACCTGGAAGCCTTCGGTGACCTTGTTTCCCGTTATCAGAGCCGTATCCACACCCTCGCCTATCGCATGCTCCACAGCCGCGAGGAGGCCGAGGACGTCACTCAGGAGACCTTCCTGAACGTCTACCGCGCCCTCGGGACCTTTCAAGGGGAGCGCTTCTCGCCCTGGATCTACAAGATAGCCTCAAACCTGTGCCTGGACTTTCTGCGGCGCCGGCGCCATAGCACGGTCTCCCTCAACGCCCCGATCGGCCCGGAGGGAGACATCCCGCGCGAGATAGCCGATGAGACACAACTGCCCGAGGATGTTGCCCTGGCGGGGGCTTTGGGGCTCGACGTCCAGCGGGCCATCGACGCTCTGCCGCCGAAGTACCGCACGGTCATCGTCCTCCGGCACATCGAGGACCTGACCTATGAGGAGATTGCCGAGATTATGGTCTTGCCCCTCGGCACCGTCAAGACAAGGCTCTTCCGGGCGCGGGAAATCCTGAGGGTGAGTCTGGCGCGGAGCGATTGACGCCGATAGGCGGCACGACCGGCCCCGGGCTGGAAAGACTACGGGCCACGCAGGTTCGCGGGGCCGGACTCTGGAGGAGGGTCGCTGGTGGAGTGCCTTGAGGTCTACGCTTGGCTCCAAGCCTACCTCGACTCCGGCGTGACGGCGGAGCAGGAAAGGGCGGTCGAAGCCCACATCCGGGCTTGCCCGTATTGCCGGCGTAAGTTGGTCGCCATGGCCAGGGTCGTCAACGCCCTGGAGCGGACGAGCGACATCTCGCCGCGCGCCGATTTCACCCGCCGGCTGTACGAGGCCCTGGAGGAGGAGGCGGGGCACCCCCTCGCTCCTCGCCCCCGCGAGCCGCGCCGGTAGGCCCATACTGGAAGGTCAAGGTCGGCAAGCCAGAGAAACTACGACGCGGAGCCTTTCCGGCAAGCGTCGGGACGGCCTATCCAGGGAGGGTTCAGCCGTGACGGACGAGTCTCGGAACGAGCATATCGCCAAGATGGAGAAGGTCGTCGCCACCTGTGACGAGGCCCTGAAACGGGACCCGAAGGCCTGGGCGGCCTACCACGACAAGGGTGTCGCCCTCCTGGAACTCGGTCGCTTCCCGGAGGCGGCCCAGACCCTGGATCGTGGACTCGAGTACAACAAGCGGGACCTGGAGGCCCTCTACCTCGCCGGGGTGGCCTACGGTGAGGCGAAGGACTACGACCGGGCCATCAGCCGTTGGCGCGATGTGGTCAAGGCCAACCCCCAGCACGCCATGGCCCATCTGATGCTGGGCAAGACCTACACTTTCAAGGGCATGTGGGACCCGGCGGTTTTCGAATTCCGGAAGGCCATCGAGTTCCAGCCTGACGCCAAACCACCCCTGGCCTACGCGCACCTGGCCGAGGTGTACCTGACCCGCGGTCGGATCGCCGAGGCCGCTTCCTGCCTGGAGAAGGCCAAGGCCACCTCTCCGGAAGACCCCCAGATCCACCTGAACCTCGGGGCCATGTACCTCGACCTCGGTCGCCCGGAACAGGCTCTGGCCGAAGCCCGTGAGGCCGTCAAGCTCGGAGCCAGGAGCGCGACCGCCCATCTCAACGCCGGCATGGCCCTCATGAGGCTTGGCCGGGCCGAGGAAGCCGCCACCGAGTACCGCGCGGGCTTGGTCGTGGACGGCACGGACCCCGAGCTTCACATCAACCTCGGAGAGGCTCACTTGGCCACCGGGGCCATCGACGAGGCCATCGCCTCGTGGAAGAGCGCCCTCGCCGTCGCGCCCCGCTACGCCAACGCCCACCACAACCTGGGGGTCGCCTACTTCCGCCAGGGCCTGTTCGACGCGGCCATCGCCGAGTGGCGCAAGACCCTCGAACTCGAAGCCAGGCACCGGAGCGCCCGGGTGAACCTCGCCGCTGCCTACGCCGGCGTGGGAGAGTTTGACAAGGCCATCACGGAGTGGAAGCCTCTCCTGGAGACGCACCGGGGCAACCCGGACATCCTCGCCGGGTTGGCCGAGCTGTACTTGAGGAAGGGGGATCTCGGCCTAGCCGCCGACTACAGCCGGCAAGCGGTGATTGCCACACCCGGACACCCGAGGGCTGAGTTCGTTCTCGGCGTGGTCTTGGCCCGCCGCGGACAGGTCCGCGAGGCCCTTGGCGCCATGCGGAAGGCCGCCGCCCAAGGGGAGCAGTTTCTCTCCACCCAGGCCTCGACCATCCGAAACTGCCTGGACGAGGTCACGGTCAAGGCCCTGGAACGGGAGGCCGCGGCGACGCCCGCCACTCAGGACGCGGCCCTTGTCGCGAAGGTCCGCGAACTCCACGCCAAGGCGCCGTAGAGGCTCAGACGACCCTCTTCCTGGGCCGCGAGGGATTTGTTTCGGCCGGAGGAGGAGCCGCCGCCAGGGAGGCGTCCCCGCCGGAGGGGTCACCCGGGAGGGCCGGGGCTTGGTCGCCGGGGTCCTTCTCCGTGGCGGCTCTAAGACAGGTCAGGGCGATGAGGGCGAAGGCGACCGCCTTGACCCAGACGCTCGGAGCGAAGAGCGCCACCCACAGGCCAGCGGCCACCCACAGGGAATACTCGAGGAGCGCGAGCACCAACCGCAGCCACCTCCAAGGGCACGTTTCCGCGTCGCCCCCGATGTTCCTACCAGGCCTCGAAGTCCGTACTTGTCTAGGCGGGCGCCTCGCGCGACCCGTCGCCCGCGCAGGACTTGCCCCAGGACCGTAGAACACTCGCCAATAATTGGCACCAGCGTGTGGCCGAATCTGTTATGCCCATCTTGACGGACAAACTATGATGGGGCCGCGGAACGGACGAGCGGCCTCCCGCGGGGGAGGAACATGCCGCAGCCTGGCAGTCCGGAGACCGGAGGAAGGCGCGGTCTTCTCATGGTCATCACCGGCAACGGGAAGGGTAAGACCACGGCGGCCTTCGGGCTCGCGCTGAGGGCCGCGGGTCACGGTCTCCGCGTCATTGTCATCCAGTTCATGAAGGGCAGCCCGAACTACGGGGAGTACCTCGCGGCCCGCGAGCACCTGAGCGGTCTGGTGAGCGTTGAACAGTACGGCCGCGCTGAGTTCGTTGACAAGGGTAATCCTCTCCAGGTGGACGTCGACCACGCGCACCGGGGCTTGGCTCGGGCCCGGGAAGTCCTGGCGGACGGGGCGTTCGACCTCGTCGTGCTCGATGAGATCAACGTGGCCATGGATTTCGGCCTTCTCTCCTGGTCGGAGGTCGAGGGACTCCTCGCCGGGCGCAACGCCGCCGTGGATGTCCTTCTCACCGGACGGTACGCTCCCGGCGCTCTCGTCCAGATGGCGGACCAGGTCAGCGAGATCCTGGACATCAAACACCATTTCGCCGACGGAATACCGGCCCGCGAAGGCATCGAGTACTAGGGTAGCAGGACTTCAATCTCTGCGGGGCGAAATGCCCGCCAATCTTGGATACATTATCCCAAAGTCCGTAGCGTTCTTCCAGATAGAACTGCTAGAGCGCCGTCTTGGAGGCAGGACGATGGAGACTCTCTCAACCGACGTAGTCGTTCTTGGATCGGGTCTAGCCGGTCTGATGGCCGCTCTAACCATCCGCGAGGACGGTGGCGACGTGGTCCTCGTCACAGAGGCCACGACCACTTCGGCCAGCTACCGCAGTGGGGGCAACTTCCGTGCTCCCGGAGCCGACTACACGGCGGAGCAGCACTTCCTCGACACTATCGCCGCCGGAGGCTATCTCTCGCAACGCTCACTCGCCAAAGCGTTGGCGGAAGATGCCGCCTCGGTCTACGGACGGGTGCGGAAGGCCGGCGTGGAAGTCGAGCCGA
>CALMHV010000334.1 GCA_937863905.1 uncultured Bacillota bacterium | reverse complement strand
GGCGACCTCGGCGTCGAGTTCGCGCCGGAAGGGCCGTTGCCGGGTGAGGACGCTGGTCCGGCGGCCGATGAGGTGAGGGCCGACGTGAACGACGAGGCGACCGCGGCGAACGACGAGGCGGCTGCGGCGAACGACGAGGCGACCGCGGTTGACGAACCGACCACCGAGAGCGAGGCCGCGGTCCTCGAGTGGTTCCTGGACCCGGTTCACCGGCGCGTCGCCCGGGGCATCCTGAGCCTGGCCCGCGCTGGGGCGGTTGACGCCGCCCGCTTGGTGGACGCCGTGCCGGGTGAGGTGGAGGCGCGGTTCATCGCCCGGGTCTTCTACGAGACCCAGGGGGCGAACGAGATGGAGTGGGCGGTCCGGGACTGCCTCGCCGTGTTAAAAGAACACCGTTTGAATAGTAGGATTGAAGAGTTGCACCGTCGAATTAGCGACCTCGAACGCCGCGGGGCCCAGGTCGAAAGCGAATACACCGAACTCTTTCGGGAACTGATAGACCTGGAACGTCATACCGATGGTGGCACCGGGCACTGGAAAGTGCCCGGGGATTGATTCTTGAACGCAATTTGAGTTCATCCCTGTGTCGCGGGAGTGCTCGAAGTGAAGGGCAAGGGACTAATGGCCGAGACGCGTGAAGACAAGGAACTGAAGATCGAGGGCCTCGACGAACTGATCCGGCGAGGCAAGAAGCAGGGCGTACTCACCTACGAGGAGATCATGGACACCCTCGAGGCCGAGGACCTGACGCCGGACCAGATCGATGACATCTACGAGACCCTCACCGAGAAGGGCATCGAGGTCGTCAGCGACGCCTCTGAGGCGGGCGATGACGGCCGGGCGAAGGCCGCCTCGGTGAAGGCTGTCGCCACGGGCGAGGCCGCCCCGGAGGAAGACCTGTCCGTGCCGGAGGGCGTGGCCCTGGACGACCCTGTTCGCCTGTACCTGAAGGAAATCGGCCGCGTGCCTCTCCTCACCCCGGAGCAGGAAGTCGACCTCGCCAAGCGGGTCGAGGCCGGGGAACAGGACGCCAAGGCCCGTCTGGCCGAGGCCAACCTCCGTCTCGTGGTTTCCATCGCCAAGCGCTACGTGGGCCGCGGCATGCTCTTCCTCGACCTCATCCAGGAAGGCAACCTCGGGCTCATCAAGGCGGTCGAGAAGTTCGACTACCGCAAGGGCTACAAGTTCTCGACCTACGCCACCTGGTGGATCCGGCAGGCCATCACCCGGGCCATCGCCGACCAGGCCCGGACCATCCGCATCCCGGTCCACATGGTCGAGACCATCAACAAGCTCATCCGGGTGTCCCGACAGCTCCTCCAGGAACTCGGGCGGGAGCCGGCGGCGGAGGAAATCGCCAAGGAGATGGACATGACCGAGGACCGGGTGCGCGAGATCATGAAAATCGCGCAGGAACCGGTCTCCCTGGAGACGCCCATCGGCGAAGAGGAAGACAGCCACCTCGGCGACTTCATCCCCGACGAGGACGCTCCCGCGCCGGCCGACGCCGCCTCGTTCATGCTCCTCAAGGAGCAGCTCGAGGAGGTTCTTGAGACCCTGACGCCGCGCGAGGAGAAGGTGCTTCGCCTGCGCTTCGGTCTTGACGACGGGCGGGCCCGGACCCTCGAAGAGGTCGGCAAGGTCTTCGACGTCACGCGCGAGCGCATCCGGCAGATAGAGGCCAAGGCCCTGCGCAAGCTCCGTCACCCCAGCCGGTCCAAGAAGCTGAAGGACTACCTGGAGTAGGCTCCCCCGCCTACTACCGGTCCGGCAAGGGCAACGGCTGCAAGCTTCCCTCGGGGCGCACGCGGAGGATGCCCCACATCCCGAGTTCCGTATCCCACCGGATGAGGCCGCCTCGATAGAGGTAGTCTCCCGGCGCTGTTCCCCCACCGGCCCCGGCGAGGATCTGCGTCGGCGGCCCCTCCCCGACGCTCGTGCCGCTCTGCGCCCCGAGAACGAGAGAGTCGAGGTCCGTGGACACCTCGCGGAAGGCATGGGCGTGGAGGACCCAGCTGTGGGCCCGCGGCCGGTCGGCCGGCATCATCACCTGGAAGGTCAGCGGGTCGCCCGCGAGGGCCTCGAAGATCGGAGTGGCCGGGTCGCCGTGAACCTCTGAACTGAAGACGTTGAAGATGCTCAGGACCACCTTCGGCGCGGCCCGGTTCTCGAAGGGTTCGCTCCGGTAGCTGAAGGCCCGCATACCCCAGTCCTCCGGTTCGCCTATGACCACTGGGATGATAATGAAGGCTTGCGGGATCTGCTTTCCCGCCGCGTTCAGCAGATAGACCCCGTCGTGGAGGACAGGGACCATCTCCCGGAAGTCGGGCAGGAAGGGGTTCAGGATGTCGGCCTGGGCCCCGCTGGGGAGCAAGCTTCCGGTGAACGGGTCCCGGTAGGCGGACAGACGCGGCTCGACGATGAGAGCGGCGAACAGCCCGTGGTGCCGGTGGTTGACGAAGTCGGCGTAGTCCCAGAGGTTCGCGTTCTGCAGAGCGGTGTCGAAGAACCACCGGTAGGTGATGTCCTCGCCCGGACCGACCGTCTGGTCCGGGTTGAACCCGACCGTGGCCCCGTCCGAGCCCAGAGGGTCGTACCGGGCGAACTGGGCGTGCAGCGAGACGTGGTTGGAGTAGGGCCAAGCGGCCGGCTCCGGGAGCAGGGGCACGTCGAGGCCCTTGATGGCCGTCGGGAGTTCATTCCTCAGCGTCACTTCCACGCAGTCTCCGGCGTTGGCCCGGAGGACGAGAGGCTTAGGGTTCACCGTGCCCTCGCGCACGGCCTCGGCCTCTTCGGCCAGCACGAAGAACATGCCGAACGGATCGTGGTCACCGTGGGAATTGTAGTCGATCCGCCGGCTCATGGCCACGATCTCGTAGCGCCGGACCGGCGAGCCCGCTGGGCAGGGCTGCCCGGGACCGGCCGCTCTTTTCGGCGGGAAACCCGTGGGCACCGGGCGCGGATGGGTCCGGTCCGGCGGAAGCGCCCTGTCGGGCAGGGGCAAGAGGTCCGGGACCCTCTGGCCGAAGACGCGCAGCAGGCCCCAGGCGCCAAGCCAGAGGTCGTCGAGACCGCCCGCGTAGTAGAGGAGATCGGCGTCCTGGCCGTCGGTGGTGGTCGGCTCCGCCCAGAACTCCAGGGTGAAAGCCTCGGAGATACCGATGTGCTGGGCCTGGACGAAGGCGGTCCAAAGGTCGTTGCGCTCGAAGGGCCACGAGTAGTGGTGAAGGTTGATGCTGTGCGATTCCTCGAACGCCCCGTCGATGAGCCGGATGCGCACAGTGTCCCCGGCGTAGGCCCGGAAGACGGGCGTGGCCGGGTCGCCGTGAACGAAGGAACTGAAGACGTAGGCCGGATCGCCGCC
>CALMHV010000333.1 GCA_937863905.1 uncultured Bacillota bacterium | reverse complement strand
TGAACAGCCGGCGCTACCTCAACGACTGCCACGAGTACATCTTTCACCTCACGAAGACGGGCGACGTTCGCCTGGACCGTCTGGCGGTCGGCGTCCCCTACCAGGATAAGTCGAACGTCGGGCGCTGGAAGAAGGCCCAGGCGGACCTCAGGTGCCGGGGCAACACGTGGTTCATCCCCTACAAGACCATCCAAAACCGGGCCAAGGACCGTCCGCACCCGGCCTCGTTCCCGGTTAAGCTGCCCATGATGTGCGTCCTGCTGCACGGAGCGGGGGACACGGCGTTGGTGGTCGACCCCTTCCTGGGCATCGGCCCGTCCGCGGTGGCTTGCGTGCGCCTGGGGGTCGACTTCGTCGGTTTCGAGATCGACCGCGACTATTTCGAGCAGGCTTGCGCCGCCGTCGAGGCGGAGGTCGCTCTCCTCGGTCGAGCCGGGGGCGGTCCGTCCTCCGAATAGCCAGTCTCCGCTTGCGTATACTCCGCTTGGCCGGGCTTGGCTGGGACCGCCCTGCCGGGCTGGAGGATTTACCGAGTGCGTTCCCACCGCAGTCCGACTCACGGCGCCATCCCGGTTCTCGCCGCTGTCCTGGTCCTGCTGGTCTCGACCCTTCTGCCCTCGCCCGTCGCTTGGGCCGTGGCGACCGACCCCGGCCCCGACGTGGGCCGGACGTTCCCTCCGGACTACGGACCGGACCCGAGCGGCTGCTTCAGCCCGTACGCCGTGCCGGTCGAGGCCTGGCTGGCGACAGCAGAACCGCCAACCGCCCCGCCTGACCCGCTGGCGCCGCCCACCCAGCCGCTGGCGCCGCCCTCGTCAGCCCAGCCGGCGGCAAGGGTCTGCCTGGTCCTCAACGTCGGCGCCCGGCGTCTTTACGTCTACCAGGACGGGGTGCTCGTCTTCGAACTACCGACGGCGGTCGGGGTTGTGAACCACTTCACCCCGATCGGCCGCTACAAGGTCATCAGCAAGGGTATCAACCCCACGTGGTATCCGCCTCTGCCGGACAGCCTGCCGGTCCCGCCCGGTCCCGACAACCCTCTGGGCTCGCGGTGGATCGGCTGGTCGCCCTCGGGCTTCGGGCTCCACGGGACCAATGCCGACTGGTCCATCGGTCGGTCCGTGTCGCTCGGCTGCGTGCGGATGCACAACGCCGACGTCGAAAAGGTCTTCGAACTCGTCAACATCGGCACGCCGTTCCGGGTCGTCTACGAGCCGGTCGAGGTCACGCCCTTCCCGGCCGCCGTGGTCATCAGGCTGTTTCCGGACACCTACCGCCGCCTCCCCGACTACCGCGCCCGGGTGGAGGCCAGCCTGACGGCAGCCGGCCGGGCGCTCGACCCGGCCCTGGTCGCCTGGCTCGTCGGAGCGGCGGCCC
>CALMHV010000332.1 GCA_937863905.1 uncultured Bacillota bacterium | reverse complement strand
CGGCGACGGGGGCAGCACCGCCTGAACCTTGGCGACCACGGCCCCGCAGACAAGACCGGTCATGTGCTCGACGACCTGACGGACGTGGACCGCCACGTCCTCGGCCACCTTGGGCAAGAAGAGCCCGTAGGAGACCCCCAGGGCCAACTCGAAGGCCACCGCCGCGTCGTCCACGTCGACCTTGGCCTGGTAGACACGCCCGACACCCGGGGTCTCCACCGCGGCGCGGGCGGCGATGGCCGCGAGGACGACTTCCTCGATGTAGAAGCGGCCGAGCGAACTCCAGGTGGGCCGGACGACGCTCTTCTCGATGAACTGCCCCGGGGCCGGGCGCTCCGCCCTGACCTTCACGAAGACCCGCAGCGGGTCGACCGTGTACCCGGCAAAGCTCTTCCGGACCTCGAGGGTAGGGGCGGGGATGACGTGCTTGCCTTGGCTGGCCCGGATTTGCCGCGCCTTGCGCATCTGCCGGGGGGAGGCGAATTCCTCGATGGCGATGGTCCGGGCCGGGGGAGCGAGTCCGAGGTTCCGCGCGACGCGCGCGATCATGTCGGCGGAGATGCCGATGATGAGGAGGTGCTCCGGTTCCAGCCGGGCCAGAGCCGCCCGGATCTCCGAGGCGTGCTCGGCATCCTCAAGCAGGGCGCGACGCACCGCCGCCACCCGGGTGGATTCCCGCTTGGCTGATTTGCCGGCAACGATCTTCCCGCCGGCGATGAGCAGCCCGTCATCGAGGACGGCCGCCGCTCCCACGTCTTGGGCGACGATGGAGGCGCGATGGCTCTTACCGGTTCCGGCCGGTCCGACGAGCGCGATGACCATGGGTCCCGAAGACGCGGTCAACGGTTTCCCTCCCCGGCGCCGGCTGAGAGCGGCCAAGACGGGAGCCCGCCGCAGGGCGGGCTCCCGGAAGCTGCCCGTTCTAACGGCCTAGCCGCGAGCGCTGATCAGGAACCGTCGTCGCGGCGCTTGGTCGTTTCCTTGTCTCCGTCGCGTTTGGGCTTCTCGACGTCCCGTCCGGAGGGAGAAACCGTCCCCGGCGAACCTGGAGCGGAAGCGCCTGTATCGGCGCGGCGATCGGGCCGGTCATTCTTGTCGCCTTTCAAGCTGACGCCGATTTCCTGCGCGACCTCTTCCTCGAAGCGCTGTTTGGAGAGACGTCCCATGAACTTCTCTCGCGTATCACGCTTATCCTTGGCCACCCTACTCACCTCCCGGGCTAGTGTGTCCGTCGCCCGGAGGTGATAACGGAGCGCAATTGAGGCTGGCCTGCCGCACCATCCCAGCCCAGCCAGGGATGGGCCAGCCGCGCGCGCCTAGGGCGGGCCTCGCCATTTGAGCGAGATGGCCTCGATCTTTTCGAGTAAACGTCCGGCCTCAGGGCCCGTCAAAACGCGGGGCCGGTTCCCGTCTATCCAGCACGGCGTGACCCTGACCGACAGGACCCCGGACGGGCCGACCTGCATCTCCAGAATCAGGCTCTCTTTCTGCGTGTCGCGCCGCTGGTCGTTCACGAAGTTGCCGAGGCTGTAGGCGATGAGTCCCTGCTTGTAGATTTCGAAACCCTGGACGGCGTGAGGATGGGTGCCCAGAACCACGTTCGCCCCAAGGTCGATGGTTTGCCGGGCGATGGCCTCCAGGTCGTTGACCGGGTTGAAGGCCTGCGGGTACGGGATGTCCTCAAGACCCCAGTGGTAGACGACCACGACGATGTCGGCCTGGGTCCGGGCCTTGGCGATGTCCTCGGCGATGACCGCGAAGTCGAGCGGGTTGCAGCCCGGCGTGTCCTCGGCGGCGGCAAAGGACCGCTGGTAGGTGAAATCCCAGAAGAGGCCGGGGTCGGCGAACTCGGTGAAGCCGAGGAAGGCCACCCTGAGCCCGCCGGCCTCAAGGATGGCCGGCACCCTGGCCGCCGCGGCGTCCACGCCGGCGCCGCAGCGGGCAATCTCGTTGCGGTCCAGGACGTCGAACGTTTCGCGGAGGCACGGTGAGTCGAAATCGAGAATGTGGTTGTTGGCCAAGTTGACGATGTCGAGCCCCGCAGCCTTCAAACACTCGACGTACTCGGGCTTGCCCCGCAGCCATATCTGCTTGCCGGGAAGCATCGCGCCCGTGGTCCCCAGCGGGGCCTCGAGGTTGCCCACGGTGATGTCCGCGGCCCTGAGCCTCTCGGCGACCAGGCCAAAGGGGTAGTCGAGGCCGTTCTCGTCGATCTTCGTGGCCACGCCCCGGCCCAACATCACGTCGCCGACCGCGGTAAGAGTGATCTCCGAAGCCGTTCCGTAGAAGGCCGCGCGGGCGGCGCCGGTCGTCGCCCACGTGGCAAGTTCCCGCAAGACAGGACCATTGGCCTGAGCCCAACGGCTCAGACCAGGCACCCCGGCCAGCAGCCCGAACAGACCCGCGGGCCGCCGCACGGTCAAACAAACCTCGGAAGTGAGGGGGTATGTGCCGTCAAGGACGGTCGCCAGGGTCGGGAAGACGCCCCCGACCTCAAGGAGCTGCCGGTCGGGGGCCCGGTCGGCCAGGTCGATGAGCGCGAGGCCGGCGCCGGCCCACGACCTCGGGGCGGCCGGGGCGCCGGAGGGCGCCGGAGGGTCGTCCTGGAGACCGCGGCAGAGCGCCCGGGCCTCCTCCAGGCTCACAGCCACCCGGGCCGACGGGAAGGGCACGGCCAGGATATCGGCGTGGCGGAAGTCGGGCCGGCCGGCGGACCCTTCGGCCAGGGCGCAGTCGATGACTCCCTCGCGGAAAAGACGGGCCAGTTCGGCGCCGGCCAGGTCCGCGCCGGCCACTTCCCTGACGACGACCCGGCGGTTCTCCCCGGCCGCCTCGAACGCTCCCGCCAGGCGCACGGCATCGTCGGCCCAGCCGGGCGAGACGCCGAGCACGACCGTGTCGGGCTCGCGCTCGACCCGGAAGGCCGCCAGGTACGCGAAAGACCCTGCTCCGTAGGAGAGCAGGGTCACCGTGGCCACCACGATGATGACGCGACGGAAGTTCCGGCCGCCGGCGCTGCCGGTCCGGTTGCTGCCCATACCGCCCACCTCCCGCGAGACCGCGGCCCGCGCCCGGCCCGTCGCCGGCGAGCGGCCCTAATGCGTCCGGTGGAGGAGGTGGTCGGCCATGCTGGCCAGGGCGTCCCGAGCCGGGATGTCGGGCAGCTTGGCGAGTTCCCGGCGGGCGGAGGTGGCATAGGAAGCAGCCCGCTCGGTGGCGTACTCCAGCGAACCGGCGCGCTCTAAGATATCCAGGACCTCCCGCTGCGAGCCCTCGCTGTGCCCGTCGGTGAGGAGCGCCTTGAGCTGGTTGCGTTCCTCCGACTCTCGCAAGGCGTGGATGACCGGAAGGGTGGGGGTTCCGTTCCGGATGTCCTCGCCGGTAGGCTTGCCCAGGTGTTCGACACTGGAGGTGAGGTCCAAGACGTCATCGACGATCTGGAAGCACAGGCCGAGAGCCCGGCCATAAGACCAGAGGGGGCGACGAATCTCATCCGAGGCGCCGGCCCCGGTGGCGCCTATCTGGACCGACTCGGCGATGAAGATGGCCGTCTTCTTCTCGATCCAGTCAAGGTAGTCGGCCTCGGTGTTGTGGAGACGGCGGATGCGCCCGAACTGCACCATCTCACCCTTAGCCATCTCGGTGACGCAACGGGAGAGGCTGTCGATGACGGCTTGGTTGCCCCACCGGGCCACCAGGGTGAAGGCCACGCCGAAAAGGAAGTCGCCCGCGAGGACGGCCATCCGGTCTCCCCAGCGGGCGTTGACGGTGTCCCGGCCGCGCCGCGTGACCGACCCGTCGACGATGTCGTCGTGGATGAGGGTGGCCATGTGGATGAGTTCCGCCGCGGCCGCGAGGCCGGTCACCTGTTCGCTCCGGCTCGACAAGCAAAAGCGGCTGCCCAGGATGGCCAGAGCCGGCCGGAGCCGCTTGCCGCCTCCCCGCAGCGGGTGTTGGGTGACGTCTGTCACCAGGGGAACGTCCGAGGCTAGGATTTCGCGGAGGAGGCGTTCCACCGCCTCGAGCTCGCCGTCAATCTCCGCGTAGGCACTGAATGGATGCAGGATTCATCACCCGTAACTAGTTGTCTCCCGCTGGGTTCACGGACCCTCCC
>CALMHV010000331.1 GCA_937863905.1 uncultured Bacillota bacterium | reverse complement strand
GGCCAGGGTGTGAAAGGGCTGGACAAACGTCTGGACGGCGGTTAGAGTATTATGCGGTATCAGGTACGATCACTCTTGGAGGAGGTGGCTCTACGTGTCGGGACGCGAGATCGAGCTTGCTGCTGTTGGCTCCGTCAGCGTGGGCCACTCGTCCGAGTCGGTGATCCTGCTCTAGGTCTGGCCAAGGCCAGGCGGCCGCGGTAGCGGCCGGGAGACGGTCATCACGGTCACGGGTGGCAAAGCCCGTGGCCGTTTCTCATCGCTCAAGCATCGGCCACGGGGCGGCTACGCCAACCGTGGCCGTTCTCTTTCGGAGCGGGTCCCGATCGGCGAGGTCAGGAAGACCGGAAGGACGCAAGAGGTTAGGAACTAGACAGGGAGGTTTCAACGTTGTCAGCTAGAGCTATAGTTACCCGGGTCGAACGCCCCCGTTTCTGGGTGGAGTTCCTCGGGGAGGAAGTTCCGTGCCTCGCGCCCGGCATGGGCAACAGGGTGGTCGTCGGCGACGAGGTCGTCATCCATCGGCAGCCGGACACCACCTACGTCATCACCGACAGGGGTCCCAGGCGCAGTTGCTGGACGGCGACCGCCGCCAACCTCGACCAGATTGTCATCGTCGTGGCCGCCGGGGAGCCTGAGTTCGACGGCCGGCTGGTCGAGCGGCTCCTGGGCGCGGCGCGCCAGCTCCCGGCTAGGCCCGTGGTCGCGGTGAACAAGTGCGACTTGCGGGACGAGGCCGAGGTCCGGGCTCGGGTCGCCCCGTGGGTTGAGAGAGGCGTTCCCGTCGTTCTGACCAGCGCGGCGGACGGGCGGGGAATGCCGGAACTTCGTTGGACGCTGGCCGGCCGGCGCTCGGCCCTGGTCGGGCAGTCCGGTGCGGGGAAGACCCGGCTCATCGAGGCCCTCTACCCCGGCTACGGCATCAAGGAGGTGCGAGGCCGCCTCTACACGCTGCCGGGAGGTGGCTACCTTGCGGTCTAGCGTGGATACCGGCCTGGTGACCCGGGCCGAGGGCGCCCTCCTCTGGGTGGCCCTGGACGGGCGGGAGGTGCCCTGCGTCCTGCGGGGGCGCCTGAAGAAGAAGCAGCTACGCGTGACCAGCTTGGTCGTCGTGGGCGACGAGGTCGAGGTCAGCCTTCTTCCCGACGGGCAGGGCGTCATTGAGGACGTGAAGCCCAGGCGGACGGAACTGGTCCGCCCGGGCTTCCGCGGGTACGCGCATGTCACGGCGGCCAACCTTGATCTCTTGGTCGTGGTTCAATCGGCCCGGCAGCCGGCCTTCCAGCGCTCCCTGGTGGAGCGCTTCCTGGTCACGGCCGCGCGGGGCGGGATGAAGGCCATTGTGGTCGTCAACAAATGCGATCTCGAGGAGGAGAGTCTTATCCGGTCCTGGGTCGCGCCGCTCACCGGCAACGGGGTCGAGGTCCTCCTGACGAGCGCGACGACCGGTCAGGGCGTCGAGGAGTTGCGCGGCCGGCTGCAGGGGCTGATCTCGTGCCTGGCCGGCAAGTCGGGCGTGGGCAAGAGCAGCCTGCTCAACGCCATGTTTCCCGGCCTCAATCTCAGGACGAGGCCCATTGCCGAGTGGAAGGACAAGGGGCAGCACGTGACCAGCGCGAGCCGCCTCTTTCCCCTTCCCGGCGGCGGCTACCTGGCCGACACGCCGGGGGTGAAGTCCCTGGGCCTTTTCGAGGACGCCGCGGAGGACATCGGCGGGGTCTTCCCCGAGATAGTCGAGGCCGCGGGGGGATGCAAGTTCCGGGACTGCAGCCACACCCACGAGCCAAGCTGCGCGGTGAAGGCGGCGGTGGAGGAGGGGGCCATCGACGAGGCCCGCTACAAGAGTTACGTGCGGCTGCGGCGCCGGGACGACCCCTGATGTCTGAGGTCTTGGGAGGGTTTGGCCGGCCGTCCTCAGTCGTGCCGCAGGGCCTGGATAGGGTCGAGGCGGGAAGCCTGCATGGCCGGGTAGATGCCGAAGAAGACGCCCACGGCGGCGGCGAAGCCGAAGGCGATGGCCACCCAGCTTAGGGAGACGACGGACGGGACGTTGCCGAGGCGGGATATGGCCGCCGAGCCGAGCATGCCCAGGGCGATGCCGATGGCCCCGCCGACGAGGCTGATGATGACCGACTCCACAAGGAACTGGGCCAGGATGTCCCGGCTCCTGGCGCCCACGGCTTTGCGCACGCCGATCTCGCGCGTCCGCTCGGTCACCGAGACGAGCATGATGTTCATGATGCCGATACCGCCGACGAGGAGGGAGATGCCGGCGATGGCCCCCAGCAGCATGGTCAGGATGCCCGTGACACTACCCACGGCGGCCAGTATCTGCTGCTGGCTGAAGACCTGCACGGCGTCGGCGTCGCCGAAGCGGACCTCGAAGATGCGCTGGATGTGGTTGGTGACCAGGTCGGCGTTCGCGCCTTGGTTGACGCTGACATAGATGGACCCGATCTTGTTCGTCCCCAGGAGGCGCTGGGCCGTCGTGACGGGGATAAGGACGCGGTCGTCGGGGTCGGGGGTGAAGAGGCCGCCCTCGCCCTTTTCGGCCATGACGCCGATGACGGTGAAAGGATACCCGGAGATGTAGATCTCCTGCCCCATCGGGTCGCGTAGCCCGAAGAGATTGTTCCGGGCCGTGGCCCCGAGGACGGCCACGAAGCGGCGGTAGAGAACGTCCTGACCCGACAGGAAGCGGCCCTGGGCGACGGGGTGGCTCTGGACTTCGGGGAGGAACTCGGTCGTGCCGACGACATCGGTGTCGATGGAGCGGCCGGTCCAGATGACCGTCGCCGACTCGCGTAGGGTGGGCACGGCGTGAGCCACCCCCGCCACGCGCTCTTCGATGGTCGCGGCGTCCTCCACCCGGAGGTCGCGGCCGCGTGCGCTCGCCGGCATGACGATGACGAGGTTGGAGCCCAAGGCCTCGACCTGCGTGGTGACCTCTTGGCTCGCCCCGGTGCCGACGGAGACAAGGGCGATGACCGCGCCGACGCCGATGATGACCCCCAGCATGGTGAGGAAGCTGCGCATCTTGTTGGCCCGCAGTCCGTTGAAGGCCAGGCGGAAGCTCTCGAAGAGGTTCACTGGGCGCCCCCCCCGGCTGGAGCGGGCTCGGGCGCCGCCGCCAGGAACTCGCCGTCCGGGAGCGGGCCGTCCTCGACGATGCGACCGTCCCGGATAAGCACGATGCGGCGGGTCTGGCGGCCGCGGTGCGGGTCGTGGGTCACCTGGACGACGGTGACGCCCAGTTCGGCGTTGACCCTCTGGAAGATGGCCATGATTTCCTCGCCGGTTCTCGTGTCGAGGTTGCCGGTGGGCTCGTCGGCCAGGATGAGGCTCGGGTCGCCGGCGATGGCCCGGGCGATGGCCACGCGCTGCTGCTCGCCCCCGGAAAGCTGGGCGGGACGGTGGGTGAGGCGGTGGCCCATGCCGACGACCTCGAGGGCCTCCCGGGCCTGGCGTCGCCGCTGCCCCAGAGAGAGGCCGCGGTAGATGAGCGGCAGTTCCACGTTCTCCTGGGCCGTCGACCGGTTGAGGAGGTTGAAGGTTTGGAAGACGAAGCCGACCTTGCGGTTCCGGATGGCGGCGAGTTCGTCGCCGGAGAGGGTCGAGACGTCACGGCCCTCGATGAGGTAGGTGCCCGTGGTCGGCCGGTCGAGGCAGCCGATGATGTTCATGAGGGTCGACTTGCCGGAGCCGGACGGGCCCATGATGCTGAGGAGTTCACCCGCGCCGACGCGCAAATCGACACCCCGCAGGGCCGGCACGGCCAGGCCGGCTTCCCCGTAGAATTTGCTGACCCCCGTGAGCTCGAGCAAGGGCTTCACAGGCCGCCTCCGGACTCGCTCCCGGGGTTGTGCTGTCCTGGCGGCCCGAAGAGGTTGTTGTTCGTCTCGAGGCTGCCGGTGACAACGGTCTCGCCCTCGCTGAGGCCGGAGAGGATCTCGGTGTAGGTGCTGTTGCTGAGGCCGGCGACAACGCTCCTGGGCTCCGGCTTGCCGTTCACCATGACCTGGACGGAGGCTTGCCGGCCAGCCCCGTAGACGGCTTCCACCGGGACGAGCAGAGCGTTCTCGCGCCGCGCCACCTGGACCGAGGCCGAGACACTCATCCCGGCCCGCAGCCGCGGGTCGCCGGCGAAGGTGATGTGAATCTCGTAGTTGGTGACGCCGTCCTTGAGGACGCCTTCGAGGGACAGGCTGCCCAGGGTGCCCGCGAACGTCTCGCCGGGCAAGGCGTCGAGGCGCACGATCGCGGACTGTCCGGGGGCGAGGTTGGCCACCGCGAGTTCGTCCACGAGGATGACCGCCTGCACCTCGGAGAGGTCGGCGACCGCCGCCACGCGGGTGTTCGGCCGAACCTCCTCACCGGCGGAGACGGTCACGTCGGTGACCGTGCCATCGAAAGCGGCCTTGACGGTCAGGTCGTCGAGCTGGCGTTGCAGACCACCGAGGGCGATGTTGGCTTCGGCCACGCGCAACCGAGCCTTCTCGATCTGGGCCGCGGGATAGGAGGACGGTCCCGGATCAGTGAGCTGGGCCAACCGCTCTTCGGTCCGCGTCAGATCGGCCCGGGCGCCGGCGAGGGTGGCGATGGCCTCGCCGCTCTGGAGGGTCATCAGGACCTGGTCGGCGACGACCGCTTCATCCTCCGCCACAGCGACGGTCGAGACCGTGCCGCCGGTGGCCGTCACGAGGGCCTCGAACCGGTCGTAGGCCAGGGTCCCGTACACTTTCACCGGGTCGTGAGCCTCGGTTCCCTTCCCGCCGACCGGGGCGCTGACGCTCATGCCGCCGCGCGCCCGGGGATCGGAGTCGTCCAGGGACACGCTGACCTGGTAGTTCACGGCCCCGCGGTCGCCGACGGTGCCCGAAGCGGAGATGGCCGAGACGTGACCTCCCAGGTCGCGGCTGAGAGGGGTGATCGTCACGGTCAGGTCGGCCCCGATGGCCAAGTGCTTGATCTCGTCCTCCGGTACCAGAAGGATGGCCTTGAGCTTAGCCTGAGTGGCGAGGTAGAGGAGGGTCGCCCCGGGCGGAACCTCTTGCCCGGCGCGGAAGACGAGGCCGGAGACCCGGCCGGCGAAAGGCGCCCTCAAGGTGAGGTGCTCCACGTTGTCCTGGGCCCGGTCAAGGCCCAGACGCGCGTTTTCGACTGCGGCGCGGGCGGCGGCTACATCGGCGGCGGTGGCCGCCCCGCTGCCCGGACGCGTCATGGAATCAAGGTCGATCTGGGCCAAACGCAACTGGAGGCGGGCCTGTTCGACCTGGTCGGAGAGGCTCTCGTTCGAGATGACGAGCAATGTCTCGCCGGCGACCACGGCCTGGCCTGGCTGGGCGGACACCGAGACGACCGTGCCGCCGGCCGTGATGAGGCACTCCTGCCGGGTCGCGGGTCGGAGCGTGCCCGTCCCGGTGATGGTCACATCGAGGGTTCCCGTGGTCACCTTGGCCGTGGAGTAGGCCGAGGCCTGGGCGCGGGCCCGGCTGGCGGCCGCCCGCACCGACCGGAGGCCGATGAGGGCCCCGGCGAGCACGAGGACTACCAGCGAGACGATGATGACGGTCCGGTACTTCCCGACCTGGCTCCAGATGCCGTTTCCGCTTCCGCTGCTGCGACTGCCGGCATTGCCCTTCCGCACGACCCATCGGCTCCTGCCCTGGATGAACCGGCAACGGCGCTTGCCCGTTGGCCACGCTACCGGCCTAGATTGTGCCCAGGCGTCGGCCATCCTTTCGGCCAAACCACTCACTTATCGGCGACTTCGCCGCTTCCTCTCCCGCACCCGTGAACTTCTTGTTAACTCCTGACCAATTCTTTCTCGTGAGCTGGAGCCACAGGAGGCCTTGGGGGCGCCGCCGAATCATGGCATCCAGGGTCCTGTTCGCCAAGGGAGGCAGAACTTTGCTCAAGGTCTACTGGGGGAGCATGTTCGCTCAGAAGTCGATGGCCCTCTTCCGAGAGGTCCTGCGGGCCAGAGCGGCCTCGAAGAAGGTTCAGTGTTTCAAGTACGACGACGGCCGGTACTCCAAGAGCGAGATTGTCACCCACGACGGGCTCGCCGTGCAGGCCGTGCCGGTCCCGAACACGCCGGCTCTCCTGGCGGCTGTGGAGCCGGACACCGAGGTCATCATCATCGACGAAGCTCAGTTTTTTGATGACCGGCTGGTCGAGGCGGCCAACGAATGGGCCAACCAGGGGAAGACGGTGATTGCCGCCGGTCTGGACATGGACCGCTACGGCCGCCCTTTCGGTATCATGCCGGCTCTGGCCGCGACGGCGGAAGAGGCCATCAAGCTGCGGGCTATCTGCATGTGCTGCGGCGACGAGGCCTGGATCTCGTTTGGCCGGGGCACCACGACCTCGGAGACCAAGGAGGTCGGGGGCGCCGAGAAGTACGAGGCTCGCTGCCGCAAGTGCGCCCGGGCGGGCCGCCGCGTCGCGGCGACGACCGACGTGCCGTCCTTCAAGAAGTGACGGGGCGCGCGAGCGCCGGTTTGGAGAAGCGAGAGGGGCTGGGTTGATGGTCGGGCCGGACGGATCGGGGGTTTTCGTCCTTCTGGTGGGCGTGGTCCTGGCAGCGGCCGCCGTGTTCATCGCGGTTCTGTTCTCGCGGCGCCCGGCGTCAAGCGGGCGGGTGGAAGCTCAGCTCGACCAGCTCACCGGCACCCTTTCTACGACGCTGTCGGCGGCTGCCGTCGACCTGGGCCAGGTCCGCCAGAGTCTCGGTATCCTCGGTCAGGCTCAGGGCGAACTGCGGACCCAGCTGGGCAGCCTCCGGGAGCGGGTCGAGATGACGACGGCCGGCCTGGCCGACAAGACCGGGCAGGTCCAGACGGCTCTCCAGCGCGAGATTACCGAGGCCAAGAACCTCGTGGCCCTGGTCCGCACGGAACTCGGCGAGAGGAAGTCGCGGGACGACGAAGTGGCCCAGGCCGTCAAGCACCTGGAGTCGGTCCTGGCCGGGGCGCCCTCCAAGGGCGCGGCCGGCGAGAACATCCTTGACCGCGCTTTTTCGAGCTTCCCGCCGGAGATGATCGAGCGCAACTTCCGGGTGCGGGGCAAGGTCGTCGAGTACGCCTTGGTGCTGGCCGGAAGCAGCCGGCGCATGGCCATCGATTCGAAGTGGCCGGCGACGGCGGCGATCGAACGCCTGGCCACCGAGACCGAGCCGGAGGCCCGGCAGAAGGCCGTCATCGAGGTGCGGACGGAGATTCGCCGCAAGGTCCGCGAAGTGGCCCAGTACATCGACCCCCTGACGACCACGGACAAGGCCATCGCCGCCATCCCCGACGCGGCCTACCCCCACTGCCACGAACTCGCCTTCGAGGCTTACAGCCAGGGGGTCATCATCATGCCCTACAGCATGATCGTCCCCTATGTGCTGAACCTGTACAACCTGCACCTCAAGTACTCGCGGAGCGTGGATCTCGACAGCCTGGACCACGCCCTGGCCGAGATCGAACGCAACGTCGACTCCCTGGACAAGGTCCTCGACAACAGCATCCACCGGGGGGCGACGATGATCGAAAACGCCTACGATGAGGTCAAGCAGATAGCCAACCAGATCAAGCGGTCGTTGGTTCTGGTCCGGGCGCTCCCGGCCGTAGCCGAGCAGCAGGCGCTGGGGGACGGGGCGGGGCCGAGCGCTGGGGAGGAGACGCCCGGGGACCGGGAAGCGGCCGCCACGTCGCTCTTCGATGGCGAGCGGAGCGAGGAACAGACCACATAGATTTGAGATCTTCTTAGAGGAGTGGGGGTTTTGGGCATGGCCAAGAAGTCCGGCGTCGCCCTGTTCGTCGATTATGAGTACGCGGTTCTGACCTCCCTGAACTACTGGAAGGCGCCCGTCAGCCCGCAGCGGATCATCGCCGCGGCGATGGAGGTCGGCTGCATCGAACATGCGGTGGCGTTTGGCGATTTCAACACCGAGCCGCTCCGGCGCGAGGCGCCGAAGCTGCGGACGGCAAGCATTGACGCGGTTTCCGCTCCCACCGGCTCCGTGGACGGAAGAGCAAAGAGCTACACCGACTTCGCCATGCTGGACAACATCTACCAGACCCTTCTCGACCGGCCCGACATCGCCACCTTCCTTCTGATGACCGGTGACGGGCAGTTCAGCGGGGTGGTGGCGCGCCTGAGAATCCGCCACGCCAAGGTTGTGGGCATCCTGGGCATCGAGGGCAACATCAGCGGGGAGTTGAAGGCGGCCGCGTCCTTCGTGCAGGAGTTGCACCGCCTGGAGATGGACCTTGGCGCCCCCGTTCTCGACGACATCATCCGTTTCATAGCCAAGTCCCAGCAGGAGCGGTCGGCCATCACTTTCGGGGCTACCGCGCAGTGCTGCGCGGAGACGCTCAACGTGCCGGAGGAGAACATCCGGCAGTACATGGCCGCCCTATCCGGCCAGGGCGCGATCATCCAGGAGGTCGTAGAGTACCAGGGTCGGCCGTCGCGCGTCATGCGGCTCCTCCTGACCCACCCCCGGGTCAAGCAGACTCTGGAGTCCGAGGAGTTCAAGGTCGGCTAGAGGAGACGCCATGACCCCAGACAGCGGGAAACCCGTTCGGCCCGGCGGGGAAGCCGCCGGGTCCCGGCCCGGCGGGGAAGCCGTCGGGTCCCGGCGCGGCGGGAGGACTCCGCGGTCGGCTCCGCCTTCCGGCCCGCCCCACCCCAACAACACCCTCAACGAACTTGACGGCGCGTCCTGGCTGTACTTCACCAAGAGTCTGCTCGTTACGACCTACCCCAGAGACTGGGGGCACGACCTCCGGAAGGCCCACGGGGCAAACAAGCCCCCGGAACTCATGCGCCAGCTCATCGAGTTCTTCACGACCAGGGAGGGACGCGTCCTCGACCCGTTCGCCGGCGTCGGGGGCACCCTCATCGGGGCGTCGCTGTGCGACCCGCCGCGGCCAGCTGTGGGCGTGGAGATAAACCCACGCTGGACGGCCGTCTACCGCGAGGTCCTGGCCCGTCTCGCCGCCGAAGGGCGGCCCTTGCCGGCCCAGGAGATGCTGACCGGGGACTGTCGCGAGGCCCTGGGCGCGTTCCCCGACGGCCACTTCCAGTTCCTCGTGACCGATCCGCCCTACAACGTCCACCTCGAGCGCACGATGTGCGACGGGCGGTACGACCAGGAGCACGCCAACCGGCGGACGGACTACGACATGAGTTCGAATGACCCCGCCGACCTCGCCAACCTCGGCTCGTACGAAGAGTACCTCGGGGCCATGGAGGGCGTGTTCAAGGACTGCCTCCGGGTGCTGGAGGAAGGACGGTACATGGCGGTCATCGTCCGCAACGCCTACCAGGGCGGTCGGTACCTGTTCACTCATGCCGACCTTGCCCGGCGGGCCGAGGCGGCCGGTTTCGTCCCCAAGGGCGAGATCGTCTGGTACCAGGCCGGCTCGCGCCTCCGGCCCTATGGCTACCCCTACGCCTACGTCCCGAACATCGCCCACCAGTACATCGTCGTCCTGCAGAAGCCGGGGCGGGCGGGGCGCCGACGCAAGACCCGGGCGCAGGATGACGCTCCC
>CALMHV010000330.1 GCA_937863905.1 uncultured Bacillota bacterium | reverse complement strand
GCGCTGAGGACGCGGGCGCCCCTCAGCCAGACCTGAGAGCGGCGACCGCCGCCTTCAGCCTTGCGACCGCCTCCTCGACCACGCTGCGGGGACAGGCCAGATTGAAGCGCTGGAACCCCTCTCCCCCGGCTCCGAATATCGCGCCGTAGCTGGTGGCGATGCGGGCCTTGCGGAGCATGAAGTCCTTCAAGGCCTCATCGTCGAGGCCTAGCTCCCGCATGTCCACCCAAGCGAGGTAGGTCCCCTCCGGCCCCCCGGGGGGAACGAGGCGCAGACCCGGGATGCCGGCGACGGCCCCGGCGAAGTACTCGACGTTGCCGGTGATGTAGGCGTTCAGTTGGGCTAGGTAGTCGTCACAATCGCGGAGGGCCGCCTCCATGGCCACCAGACCCAGCACGTTGACCCCGCCCCCGCCGGCGCGGGCCCGCTGGAACCGCTTCCGCAGGCCTGAGTCGGGGATGATGGCGAAGGAAGCCGCCAGCCCGGCCAGGTTGAAGGTCTTGCTCGGGGCCATCAGGGTGATGGTCTTCTGCGCCAACTCGGGAGAGAGGCTCGCGGCCGGCGTGTGCACGGCGCTGCCCACGAGAAGGTCACAGTGAATCTCGTCGGAGACGATGACGCAGTCGTTGGCCAAGCAGATTTCGCCAAGACGCCTCAGTTCGTCGGCGGTCCACACCCGCCCGACCGGGTTGTGCGGGCTGCAAAGGATGAGGCCCTCGATGCGGCGAGGCTTTCCGAGGAAGCTTCCGTCGGGGGTGAAGCTCCGGGCCAGGTCGTCGAAGTCCATCACGTGGCGGCCGCCGTCCAGGCGGAGCGGGTTGTTCACGATCTGGCAGCCGTTGTCGGTCACCGCCGGGAAGAAGGGGAAGTAGACCGGGGGCTGAACGATGAGGCCGTCGCCGGGGCGGGCTAAGGCCCGCACGGCGGCATGGACACCGTCCACGACCCCGGGCGTGAAGGATATCCAGTCTCTCTTGACGGCCCACCCGTAGAGGCGCTGCATCCGGTCGATGATGGCCTGGTAGAGGGAATCGGGCGCGAAGCTGTAGCCCAAGATGGGATGGTCCAGCCGGCGCCGGAGAGCCTCAAGAACGGGCTCCGGGCAGGGGAAGTCCATGTCCGCCACCCACATGGCGAGGACGTCCTCCGTCCCGAAGAGCGCGGTGTTGCGGTCGTGCTTGATGCAGTCGGTGTTCCGGCGGTCGATGACCCGGTCGAAGTCGTAGCGCATAGACGTCTTCCCTTCCGCTTGCTTGCCACCCTCGGTTCGACCTGGGCTGGGGCAGACCTCTCTGAGGGCGGGGCGGTCTGAGCGCCGCCGAGGGGAACATCCTGGCTTGACAGGAAGCGTAAGACCTGGGTAAGATGCGACTAAGAGAGACCCGGGGAGGCGAGGGACATGGTGGCGATAGTCGGGCGCACGAGGATGTCGAGCCGCGGTCAAGTGGTGATCCCCAAGGCTCTCCGCGAGGCCGCCGGCATCGCCGAGGGCGATGAGCTCGAGGTGGCCTTCGACGGCCAAAGACTGACCCTGGCGGTCTCGCGCCCCGGCCGACCCCTGGCCGAGGACTATGATTTGGTCCGGGAGACCCAGCCTGGCTACGCAAAGGCCGAGGATGACACGACGCAGGCGCCCGAGCCCGCTCTGCGTCCCTCGAAGATCTGGGCGGATCGAGTGCGGGCGCTGGCGGGTATCGAGCGCCTACGCCCCGAGTATGAGGGCTTGAGCTTCGACGAACTCTGGTCTGAGGCCCGCCGGGAACGGAAGGGCGGAGACGTTGATGGCTAGGGAGCGGCCGGCGGTCTGCATCGACGCGAGCGTCGGGGCCAAGTGGTTCCTCAAGGACGAGGACGACAGCCAGGCTGCCCTGGCCTTGCTCGAGCGGTACGTCCAGGGCAAGCTTCACATCCTGGTTCCCGACCTCTTCTTCTACGAGATCGGCAACCTCCTCTCGCTCGCGGTACGCCGGCAGCGGCTTCCGGAGAAGACGGCCCTTCAGAGTCTTGAAGAACTGGAACGGCTTCACCTGGAGCCGGTCAGCCTGCGCGGCGAGGCGGACTCCGCCCTATCCTTCAGCCAGCGCCTGGACATATCGTTCTACGACGCCGCCTACCTGGCGGCAGCGGAGAGCCGCGGCGTGCCCCTCGTCACCTCGGACAAGAAGCTCCTGAAGGCCGCCGCCACCGAGTTCGGGTGGGTCCTGACCCTGGAGGCAGCGGTCGAACTCTAGCCCCGCAGGTTCCCCCCGCCCCGGCGCCGAACCTCCCAGCGGCCGGCTAATGCCCGGGCCCACGCCCGTGAAAGGGAGGTTCCCCATGCCCCGTCCCCGCCCCGAA
>CALMHV010000329.1 GCA_937863905.1 uncultured Bacillota bacterium | reverse complement strand
CGATGGCGATGACGAGGAAGACGATGCCGCTAGAGCGCACCGCCCCGACGATGCGGCCAGCGAAGGTGGTCAGGGCGCTTTTGGCCAGTTCGACGACCGCCTCGAGCGAGGGGTCGGGGGCCGTCAGGTTGAAGCCGGCCAGGAGGCTCGGTACCACCCGGAGGGAAAGCCCGACCGAGCCGGCGACGCCGACAAGACCGCTGAGGAGGAAGGCCGTTCCTGTCCAGCGCGCCGCCCCCGGGAACCCCCCGGCCAACGGCAAGCAGGCCAGGGCGAGCAAGATGACGAGCAGGCCCAGTAGGCCGACGGCCGTCGGCAAGAGTCTCCAGTAGTGGATCTGGGGTAGGGCGCTCAGATCGGCGGGAAAGAACGGGTACTCGCTCAGGAGAATGGGTTGGCGGAATTCGGCGGGGATGCCCTGTCGTATGCTTGCGACAATGTCGGGATCAGCTGTCTCGGCGTAGGCGGAGAGGAATCGATCGAAAAGCTCGTTCACCGGGATGGCCGTGGTGAGCGCGGCCTTCTTGCCCTTCGTGTAGGCCGACACGTCCTCCAGGACGAGTGTCACCTGGGTCTCCAGCCACTGGGGGTCGGCCGCCTGGCGCAAGGCCGCCTCGATCTCGGCTTTCTCAGCCGCGGTCGCTCCCTGCCAGGCTCGGGAGAGGCTCGCGACCATGAGGTCCGGGAAGGCGACGAACACCCCGGCCTCCCTGAGGCCCGAGACGATAAACCCCGGGCTCGCCACGCGCAGGCCGTCGAAACCCACCTGCAGGACGTTCAGCCCCAGGAACATCACGACCAGGACGACCAGGAGGACCAGGACCTTCAAGACCTTCATACCCACCATCCCTCTTCTCTCCAGCGGGCCTCACGGGCGCAAGGAACGACAGCGACCATGCCCGAGCAGGCAGGGAGGCCTCTGCCTGTCCAGTTGGCGGTACGACCGGAGATTCCTGTTTCTAGCGAGCGAAGGGGGCCGCGGAAAAGAGGGCGGACGGCCCTCGGGGGCCGTCCGCCATGAAACTCGAGCCCTTCCGCCCCGGCTCGCTTCCCTCCGGGTCTCCCTAGATCAGGATGCAGATGAGCCCGCCCGAACCCTCGTTAATGATGCGGGTGAGGGTCTCCTGAATCTTCGTCTGGGCGTTCTCGGGCATCCGGTAGAGCTTGTTCTCGATGCCCTCCCGGACGAGGTCTTGGAGCGACTTGCCGAAGATGTCCGACTCCCAGATCTTCTTCGGGTCGTCCTCGAACTTCTCCAGGAGGTACTTGACCAGTTCCTCGCACTGCCGCTCGGTGCCGATGATCGGGGTGACCTCGGTTTCGATGTCGGCCCGGATGAAGTGGAGCGACGGCGCGCTGGCCCGCAGGCGCACTCCGTACCGCCCGCCCTGCCGGATGAGTTCGGGGTCCTCGAAGGTCATCTCGGACAGGCGCGGCGCGACCAGGCCGTAACCCACGGTCCGGACGTCCTCGATGGCTTCCCGGATGATGTCGAACTCGTTCTTGGCGTGGACGAGGTCCTTCATGCGCTTGATGAGGTCGTGCTTACCCTCGATGGGCAGGCCGGTGATCTCCTCGAGAGTCTTCCAGTAGAGGCTCTCGACGGCGAGCATCTCGACCGTGGCGATGCCCGTGCCCATCTCCATGTTCTGGAGGACGGCCTTCTCGACGAAGTCGTACTCGCCCAGGGTCTTCACGGCGCCGTCCACATCGCGCAGCCGGCGGATGTTCTGGACGGTCTCGGCCACGCTGTCCTCGAACTTCCTCCGTAGCCAGTGGCCGGCCTCAAGCTCCTCCACCCACTTGGGCAGGTTGACGACGACCTCCCGGACCGGGAACTCGTAGAGGACCTGCTCCATGATGTCCAGCACGTGGGCCTCGGTGAGCGCCGTCACGTCCACCGCGATGACCGGCACATCGTACTTGGCCTGGAGCCGCTCGGCCAGACCCAGGGTGTCCTTGGTCTCGGGATGGCAGGAGTTGAGGATGACCACGAAGGGCTTGCCGATGTCCTTGAGTTCCCGGATCACCCGTTCTTCGGCGTCGACGAAGTCGTCCCGGGCGATGTCCAGGAAGCTACCATCGGACGTCAGGACGATGCCGATGGTGGAATGCTCGGAGATGACCTTCTTGGTGCCGATTTCGGCGGCCTCCTGGAACGGTATCGCCTCTTCGAACCAGGGGGTGTTGACCAGCCGCGGACCCAGCTCGTCCTCGTAGCCGGCGGCCCCGGGCACGGTGTACCCGACGCAGTCGACGATCCGCACCCGCAGGGACAGGCTGTCCTTGACGGTGATGCGGACGCCCTCGTCCGGGATGAACTTGGGCTCGGTGGTCATGATGGTCCGGCCCATGCCGCCCTGGGGGAGTTCATCGATAGTCCGCTGCCGCTCGTTGGGGTCGGTGATGTTGGGCAGCACCAGCATCTCCATGAACTTGCGGATGAAGGTGGACTTGCCCGTTCGGACCGGGCCCACCACCCCGATGTAGATGTCGCCACCGGTGCGCTCGGCGATATCCTTGAAGATGTCGAACTTCTCCACCGGATCTCCCTCCTCGGGGCCTTCGGGCCGCGATAGGACGCAGAAGCCAGGCGAGCCCGTCAAATATATATGAGGACAGGTTATGGAAATTCCGGTGGGGCTGGAAAAACCGGGGTTTCCAGGTCCGCGGACGGTCGGAGGACCAGGCTCGGACTAGGCGGGAGGGCCTCCCTTCCGCCGCCAGCCACCGGCGGACTTGGCCCGGAAGGAAAGCCGGAGGGGCGTGCCTTCGAAGCCCCACGCCTCCCTGGCCTTACCCTCGAGATACCGCTTGTAGCTGTCGGAGACGCGTTCCGGGGTATTGACGAAGAAGACGAAGGTCGGCGGGGCCGCGGAGGCCTGGGTCACGTAGCCGATTCGGACGCGCCGACGTCCTTCGGCCGGGGGCGGGTTCATCCCGACGGCGTCCCGGAAGACCCGGTTCACCTCGGGAGTCGAGACGCGCTTACGGTGGTTCGCCGCGACGGAGACCACGGCCTCGAGGACGCGGACAAGGTTCTTCCCGGTCTTGGCCGAGGTAAAGACGATCGGCGCCCAATCGGCGTAGTGGAGCCCGCGCCGCAGGTGACCCTCGTAGGCGAGGTAGGTCTTGTCGTCCTTCTCGACGATGTCCCATTTGTTTACGACCAGGACCATCGCCCGCCCGGCCTCCGTGGCGTACCCGGCCACGCGTTTGTCCTGTTCGGTCAAAGGCTGCGTAGCGTCCACGAGAAGGAGGACGACATCGCAGCGGTCCACGGCTCGCAGGGTCCGCAAGATGCTGTACCGCTCGACGCTTCCCTTGACCTTGGCCTTCTTGCGGAGGCCGGCGGTGTCGATAAGGACGTAGCCGACCCCGTCGCGGGTGAAGGGCACGTCGATGGCGTCACGGGTCGTCCCGGGCTCGTCGGCCACGATGACCCGCTCCTCGCCTAAGAAGGCGTTGACCAGAGACGACTTCCCGACATTCGGGCGGCCGACCACGGCCACGCGGATGGGCGGGCCCGGGGAGGTCTCGGCCTCTCCGGCGATCTCCGCTTCAGCTCCTCCGGGGATCTCGGCTCCAGCTCCTCCGGGGATCTCCGCCTCAGTTCCTGTGGCCGTCCCAGTTTCAGCCTCTCCGAGGGCCTCCGCCGCCACCGGGAGCCGGTCCACGATGGCGTCCAGAAGGTCTCCCGTGCCGGTGCCGTGATAGGCGGAGACCGGGAGGATCTCGGCCTCCAGCCCGAGGCGGAAGAATTCGGCTGTCTGGGCGGTCCGGGAAGGGTCGTCGGTCTTGTTGACCGCCACGAGGAGCGGCTTGCGGCTCCGGCGGAGCACCTCGGCGACGGCTTCGTCGGCGGGGGTGACTCCGATAGTGCCGTCGACGACAAAGACGATGACGTCGGCCTCAGCGATGGCCGTTTCGGCCTGTTGGGTCGTGAGGGCGATGATGCGGGTCTCGGCGTCCCAATCGAGGCCACCCGTGTCCACGATTGTGAAGCGATGACCGGTCCACTCCGCCCGGGCGTACAGCCGGTCGCGCGTCACCCCCGGCTCGCTCTCGACAATGGCCTTCCTTTGCCGGAGAAGCCGGTTGAAGAGAGTCGACTTGCCGACGTTCGGGCGTCCGACTATGGCGACCAGGGGCAGGTTCACGGGTGGTCCACCTTTCCTACCGCCGGCTCTTCCGCGGCCCAGGCTTCGAGAGTCTCGGCCATCTGGCTCGGGAGCCACCCGGACGCACGGAAGACCCGTCCCGTCCGCCGACCAAGGTCGCCCAGGGTCAGGCCATCCAGAAACTCGTCCGAACCGGCCCGGAGGGCCACCGACGGGACGAGGACGGGTCCGGGCGTGGCGCCGTCGCGGGTCGGAGCCCCGAAACGCTCCACGGCCCGGGCGATGTCCTCACCGCTCAGGAGCCCCGCCACGGTGACCGTGGGGCCGAAGAAGCCGTTGGCAACCACCAGGACCCGGCCGCTGCGCCCTAACCCCTCCCCGGCGACCTTCACCGCCTGCTCGACGAGCCCGGCGGCCAGGCCGGACGTGACGACCAGGAATTCGGGGAAGGCCTCGCCCCGGCCTCTCGGGCCTCCTCGGAGCCCCGGCCCACGCCGGTTCAGCCGCCGCCGCGTGCGCCCGAGGTCGTCGAGGAACACCCTGGCCAGGCCGATGCCGTTCTGAAGCTGCGGGAAGTCTCCGTAGAACGAGCGTTCCGGGACGGGCCGGCCTTGGGCGAGGAAGAGTTCGTCGGCCGGGTAGACGAAGCCGCCCAGCCGAGTGTGCCATTGCAGGGACGTCGCCAGTAGCCTTTCGCTCTCTTCCGCCGTGAGAGGCCGCACCGGGGTCGTGGCCGGGCCGAATTTGGTCAGCCCGACCGGGACGACGCCGACCGAGGCCACACCGGGGGCTAAGGCGGCCAAATCGCCCAGGGTGTGCTGCAGATGTTCGCCGTCGTTGAGCCCCGGGCACACGACGACTTGGGCGTGGAGCGTCACGCCGGCCCGGATGAGCTTCTTCATCTGGGACACGACCTTGCCGGCGGTCGGGGTGCCCATCAGGGCGGAGCGCAACTCCGGTTCGGTCGCGTGCACCGATACGTAGAGCGGGCTCAGGCGCTGGGCGACGATGCGGGCGTGGTCGGCGCCGGTCAAGTTCGTGAGGGTGATGAAGTTGCCGTGGAGGAAGGAGAGGCGAAAGTCGTCGTCCTTGAGGTACAGGGCGGGCCGGAGACCCGGCGGCAGGCGGTCCACGAAGCAGAACAGGCACCGGTTCGCGCATCGCTTGGGACCGGCTCCGCCGAAGATGTCCTCGGTGAACTCCAGGCCAAGGTCCTCGTCGGGGTCCTTCTCGATCTCGAAGACGACGTCCTCGCCGTCGGGCCGAAGGATCCGGACTTCGAGGACGGGCTCGGCCGCCAGAAAGCGGTAGTCGATGTAGTCGCGGGGCCGAGTGCCCCCTATCTCGTAGAGGCGGTCCCCCGGCGCGAGCCCGAGTTCGGAGGCGATGGAGCCGGCGCGCACTCCGGCGATGACCGCGCCGGGGCCAGGGCTCTGGCCGGCAAGGCTAGCCGTCTCCGGGTCCAGACCGAGTTCCCCCTCCCTGCCGCTTCGAACCTGTCCACAATCTTACGCAGCCCGCGGAGCGTCCGTCAAGGAATCTCCTGCCTGCGCCGGACCTCCGCCTGCGTCTTCTCGACCAATCGGACCAGGCGCCGGAACATCAGGCGGATGCCCAGGGCCGCCAGAGGGCGCCCGATAGACACCAGACCCAGCCGCCGCGAGAGCATCCCGCCGATCCTGACCACCCAGTTCGCCCCGTCCAGAGCGTCCACCAGAAGGTAGTCGTTCGGGGGCACGTCCTTCAACTCCAGGAGGGAGAGCACGGCCTCGCGGACGATCTTCCGCCCCGGGCCGAAGCCCACGACGAGGACCTCCTCGCCGTCCGG
>CALMHV010000328.1 GCA_937863905.1 uncultured Bacillota bacterium | reverse complement strand
GCCCGGTGGGTCGGCGGGCCGGCTCGTCGCCCCGACGCTAGCGGCCCGCGCCGGCGGCCTTCATCCAGGCCACCCGTTCGGCCAGCTTCTCACACTTCACTTCCAGTTCCTCGGCCTTGGCCCGGTCCTTCTCCACGACGGACGGCGGGGCCTTGGCCACGAACTCCGCGTTGGCCAGCTTGGCTCGCGTCCGGTCGAGGTCGCGGCGGGCCGAGGCGAGTTCACCCTCCAGGCGGGCCGCTTCCTTCGCGAGGTCGACGAGCCCGCGGAGCGGGAGGTAGATCTCGACGCCCCGCGTGACCGCCGCGGCGGCTTGCTCGGGCCGGGCGGCGAGCGACTTCTCCAGCTCGAGTTCGGACACCAAGGCCAGGTCCTGGATGAACCGCCGTCCGGCCTTGAGGGCGGCGTAGGCCTTGGCGCCCCCAGCCACCAGGATGGCGGGGGCCCGCTTACCGGCCTGGACGCCAAGTTCGGCCCGAAGATTGCGGATGGACCGGATGACCTCCAGGACCAGAGCCAGGTCGGCTTCGAGGTCGCCGTCCCGGAGCGCGTCCGACGGCCCGGGCCAAGGCGCCAGGACGATGGTCCGCGGTTTGCCGGAGGTGTCGGGAAGCGGATTGCGGCCGGCGGCGCTTTCGCCCACCAGGGCCGGCAGGCGCTGCCAGATCTCCTCGGTGATGAAGGGGACGAACGGGTGGAGCAGGCGGAGGACGCCGTCCAGGACGTAGGTCAGGGTCAGACGGGCGGCGCGGCGGGAGGTCTCGTCCTCGCCGTAGAGGCGCGGCTTCACCATCTCGATGTACCAGTCGCAGAACTCGCTCCAGGTGAAGTCGCTCACCGTCCGGGCGGCTTCGCCGATGTCGAAGGACGCGAGGTTCCGGTCCACTTCGGCGACCACCGAACAGTAACGGCTGGCGATCCAGCGGTCAGCCACCTCGCCCCGCTCACGGATGGCCCGCTCGACGTCGGGCCGGGACATTCCGGCAAACTCGCCGGCGCTCTCACCCAGGTTCATCAGGACGAAGCGGGACGCGTTCCAGAGTTTGTTGGCGAAATTGCGGGACGCCTCGACCTTCTCCCACGGGAAGCGGGTGTCGTTCCCCGGGGCGATGCCCGTGACCAGGCTCAGGCGCAGGGCGTCGGCGCCGTACTTGTCGACGACCTCCAGCGGGTCGACGCCGGTCCCGAGGGACTTCGACATCCTCCGCCCGTCGGCCGCGCGAACGAGGCCGTGGAGGACGACGTGGTCGAAGGGACGGGTGCCCATCAGACGGTACGAGGAGAAGATCATCCGGGCGACCCAGAAGAAGATGATGTCGTAGGCCGTCACCAGGGTCGAGGTCGGGAAGAAGAAGCCGAGTTCAGGGGTCTTCTCCGGCCAGCCCAGAGTGGAGAAGGGCCAGAGGGCCGAGCTGAACCAGGTGTCGAGGACGTCCTCGTCCTGGCGGAGTTCGTCGGCGGCGGCGCCGCACTTCGGGCAGGCGGCCGGCGCTTCGATCCGGGCGATGATCTCCTGGCACCGGCCGCAGTACCAGACAGGGATGCGGTGGCCCCACCAGAGTTGCCGCGAGATGCACCAGTCCTTGATGTTCTCCATCCAGTTGAGGTAGATCTTCTCGAAGCGTTCGGGGACGAATTTGACCTCGCCGCGTTTCACGGCGGCGATGGCCGGTTCGGCCAGAGGTTTCATCTTCACGTACCATTGCCTGGAGACCAGGGGCTCGACAACGCTCGAGCAGCGGTGGCACTGGCCCAGGACCATCGGATGGTCCGCGACCTTGACCAGGAGCCCCTGACTGTCGAGGTCGCGCAACACGGCCTCGCGGCACTCGTAGCGGTCAAGGCCCGCGTAGGCGGAGCCGGCGGCTGGGGTCATGCGGGCGTTCTCCCCCACGACCTTGACTTGGGCGAGCCCGTGGCGCCGGCCGATCTCGAAATCGTTCGGGTCGTGGGCCGGCGTAACCTTGACCGCCCCGGTCCCGAAGGCCGGGTCGGCGTGGCTGTCGGCGATGATGGGAATCGTGCGGCCCGTGAGGGGGAGGGAGACCAGGCGGCCGACGAAGGTCTGGTAGCGCGCGTCGTCCGGGTTCACGGCCACCGCGGTGTCGCCCAGCAGGGTCTCGGGCCGCGTGGTGGCGACGATGATGCCGGCCGGGCGGCCGGGGGCGGCGGGAGCGGGCGGCGCGGCGGCGGCCCCTCCGTCCGCGAAGGGGTAGAGGATGTGGTAGAGCCGGCCCACGGTCTCCTCGTGCTCGACCTCGATGTCGGAGATGGCCGTGCCGCACTCCGGGCACCAGTTGACGATGTAGTCTCCCCGGTAGATGAGGCCCTCGTCGTAGTACCGGACGAACTCCGTGAGGGTGGCCCGCGACAGCCCCTCGTCCAAGGTGAAGCGGGTCCGCGACCAGTCGCAGGAGCAGCCGAGACGCTGGAGCTGGCCGAGGATGGCCCGTTCGTACTCGTCCTTCCACTTCCAGGCCCGCTCGAGGAAGCTCTCGCGGGTGAGGCGCGAGCGGTCGAGCCCCTCCTCGGCCAGACGCTTGAGAACCAGGCGCTGGGTGGCGATGCTGGCGTGGTCGGTGCCCGGCACCCAGAGGGTGGCGTGACCGTCCATCCGGCGCCACCGGATGAGGACGTCCTGGAGGGTGTTGTTGAGGGCGTGGCCCAAGTGGAGCACGCCCGTCACGTTCGGCGGCGGGATGACGATGCAGTATGGTTCCCGCGAGGGGTCGACCTCGGCCCGGAAGACGCCGTGCTCGAGCCAGAAGTCGTACCACTTCCTCTCGGTCTGGGTGAAGTCGTAGGTCGGGGGCAGGGTTGCCGACTCCTCGTTCGCCATAGCGGAGGTCCTCCTCGGGCCGCCGGCAGCGCTGGCCGGGCCGGGAACCTCGGTGGCGGGACGCGCCCCCCGACGGTCGGGGGTGGCCCGGGTGGGGCGGCAGCCAGGATGGAAACAGCCCTCCGCCCGCAAGGGCGGAGGGCCGTGGCTCTCCGCGGTACCACCTTGGTTCCCGCCGGAAGCGTCCGGCGGGCCCTTGACTCGGCGATAACGGGCCGGACCCGGGCCGACCTGTCGCGCGCGTGCCGCGCGTTCAGCCGACCGGCTCAGAGGCGACCTTCAGGCGGCTCCTGACCTGGGGAACCTCGCAGCTTGCCAAGTTCCCCTCTCTGGAGGCGGCGACCGCCCTACTCCTCCTCGTCCTCACCTGTGCCGCCAATGTACACCCTGCCTTCGGAGAGTGTCAAGAACGCCGGCCGGCCGCCTCGCCCGCTCCCCTGGCCTCGGCCACCATCAACACCAGGTCGTCGGCCAGCGGCGGGCTGACGTAGCGGTGGTCCTGCCTCACCCGCAGTCGCCCCGCCCGACGGAAGCCGCACCGCTCGTAGCAGCGAATGGCCGGCTCGTTGCCCCGCAGGACGCGGAGGTAGATGAAGTCGAGGTCGGTCGTGGCCCGGATGTGGCCCAGAAACGCCGAGACGGCCTCCCGGCCGAACCCTTGACCCCGGTCCGTCGGGTCGGCGATGAGGACGCGCAGTTCGGCCGAGCGCATGGCCCAGGTCTCTCCGCTGAGGCCGACGAGCCCGATCAAGCGCCCGGCCTGCTCGATGCCGATAGCGCTGCCGGAGGTCTGGAAGGCGAGTTCGCTCGGCCGGCCGCCGTACAGGTGGACGAGGTCGGCCTGGGAGTCCCAGCGAAGAATGGCGGCGAGGTCTTCGGAGCGCAGCTGGCGGAGGGTAATCCGCCCGGCCCGGAGCGTGGGGACCCAGGATGCGGGGGCAGCCAACTCCAGGGAGATAGCGGGCACGGCGCGCCTCCTCGTGGCTAGTGCCCGTTTGGTTTGACGGGGACCGGCCCAAACCTACCGCCCGCCCACCACCCGCCGCCGCAAACCTCTGCCGCGATTAGCCATGCCTGCTAGCTAGCTGGCCTGCCCCAAGATGGCCTCCCTGTGGCGCTAGGCCTCCAAGTACCGCCGCACGAGGTCCGCGTAGGAGTCGGCGCTGGTCTGGACCCACCCCAAAGCCAGCCCGGACAACTCCTTCTTCACGGCGGCCGGCGCCCCGGCGGCCAGGTGCCTGTCGGGAAGGCGCGTCTTCTCGCGCAGGACGCTGCCGGCGGCGAGCATGGCCTCCTCACCGAGGACGGCCTCATCGAGGACAACGCAGTTCATGCCGACCACGGCCCCCCGGCCGACCTGGCAGTTGTGCAGGATGGCGCCGTGCCCGACGGTCGCTTTCTCGCCAACGACCGTCTCTCCGCCGGGCAGGACGTGGATGACCACGTTGTCCTGAACCGAGGCGCCCTTGCCCACCCGGATACGACCGAAGTCGCCGCGCAGGACGGCGCCGAACCACACGCTGGCGCCCTCGTCGACCTCAACGTCCCCGATGAGGCAGGCCGTCGGCGCCACGAAAGCTCCCGGAGCCACCTTGGGCGTCCGGCCCTCGAAAGTGTAGAGCAAAGCTGAACCCTCCCGTCGCTTCTCTCCGGAGAGGCTTTACGCACGTCCGGCCGGTGTCCTGTCCGCCCGAGAGGGGAAGGATGGCCCGGCGCGAACCAAAAGTGAGCCTAGCGGGGAGGGACGACCCTGAGCCAGACGCCCATCGGGTCCCGCCGCCGCCTCCTGGCCGACGCCTCGCTTCTCCTGGTCTGTCTGGTCTGGGGGAGCACGTTCGTCATCGTCAAGGAGGCCGTGGCCGAACTCCCGACCATGACCTTCCTGGCCCTGCGCTTCCTCCTGGCCTTCGCCGCCCTGGCCGTCTTCTTCCGGCGGGACCTGGCCGCGCACTGGCGGCGCTTGCTGGGTCCGGGACTGGTCATCGGGCTCTGGCTCTTCGGCGCCTACAGTTTCCAGACCATCGGTCTTCAGTTCACCCAGGCTTCGCGGGCCGGCTTCATCACCGGGCTTTCCGTGGTCCTCGTGCCCGTGCTGGAGGGTTTGATGACGGGGAGACGCCCGCCGCGCCGGGCTCTGGCCGGCGTGGGCTTCGCACTCCTGGGCCTCGCGTTCCTCTTTGTGGTCCCCGCGATTGCGGCGTCGGCCACAACCGGAGGCCCCAGCGTCGCCGCTCAGCGCTTCGGCGACGGGCTCGTCCTGGCGTGCACCATCGGCTTCGCCGGTCACATCGTCAGCACCGGCCGTTACTCCTCAACCCAGGTCAGGAGCTACGGCGAGGCCGGGGCTCTGGCCGCTATCCAGATTGGCGTGGCCGCCGCCGGCTACGTCCTGGTCTGCGCCGCCCAAGCCACGCTGGGCGGGGTCGGCCTGGCCGAACTCCTTCCGCCGGGAGCCACCCTCAGCCATCCGTTCTCGGCCTCGACGGCGGGGGCGGTCGTCATGACCGCTCTCCTGGCCACGGCCGGCGCCTTCCTGGCCCAGACGGCGGCCCAGCGCTTCACCCCACCCACGCACACGGCCCTCATCTTCGCCACGGAACCGGTGTTCGCGGCCATCTTCGGCTGGCTGCTCCTGGGGGAAAGGCTCGGAGCGTGGGGTCTGGCCGGGTGCGGTCTCATCCTGGCCGGAATGCTGGTGGCCGAGCTTCCGGGCGCCGCCGTCCCGGCGTCGGAAGCCCGGGACGTCGAGCGCGGGCCGCGCGGGCCAAGGTCTCTCTAGGTCAGCGCCTCCGGCCGCGGAGCCGGCAGGTCGCGACTCGGCTCGCCCGCCGGGAGGTCCCGGGGAAGGATCTTGCCGCGCATCGCGTCATCGTCCGTGTCCGCCGCTCCGCCGGGAACAGCGCCGGCCATCTCACCCGGCGCCTCCAGCGGCGGGCCGACCAGCAAGGCTTCCAGCCCGCCGACCAGGGCCGTCGCCAGGACCTCGTCCATATGCTCGACCAGGATGTAGGTCATCTTCCGGCGCACTTCGGCCGGCACTTCCTCGAGGTCCTTCTCGTTCTCTCGCGGCAAAATGACATTGGCTATCCCGGCGCGGTGGGCGCCGAGCACCTTCTCCTTGATCCCCCCGACCGGGAGGATGCGGCCGCGCAGGGTTATCTCCCCGGTCATGGCCACGTCGCACCGCACCGGCCGGCCACACAGAGCCGAGATGAGCGCCGTGCCGATGGAGATGCCGGCCGACGGCCCTTCCTTGGGCAACGCGCCCTCCGGGATGTGGACGTGCAGGTCCTGATGTTCGTGGAAGTCGTCGGGCAGCCCGAAGTCGCGCGAGCGCGAGCGCACGTAGCTCATGGCCGCTTGGGCCGACTCGCGCATGACCTCGCCCAGCTTGCCGGTGAGGATCAGGTTCCCCTTGCCCGGCATGGCCGAGACCTCGACCGGCATGACGTCGCCGCCCGCGTCGGTCACCGCCACGCCCGTGGCCACTCCGATCTGGTCCTTCTCCTCGGCCGCCCCGACCCGGAAGCGCGGCGCCCCCAGATACTGGGGCACACTCTGCGCCGTGATCTTGACGGGGGGCTTCCGGCCCTCGACGATCTCGCGGGCCACCTTGCGCGACACGGAGGAGATCTCGCGCTCGAGGTTGCGGACCCCGGCCTCCCGCGTGTGCTGCTCGATGACGCGCCGGAGGGCCCCGTCGGTGAACTCGAGGTCCTTGGCGCCGAGGCCGTGCTCCTTGAGCACCCTGGGCAGGATGAAACCCTGCGCGATGTGGACCTTCTCCGGCTCGGTATACCCCGAGAGGTAGATGGTCTCCATCCGGTCGAGCAGGGCCCGCGGGATGGTGTAGGTCGTGTTGGCCGTGGTGATGAAGAGCACCTTCGAGAGGTCGAAGGCCAGCTCCATGTAGTGGTCGCTGAAAGAGTTGTTTTGCTCGGGGTCGAGGACCTCGAGCAGGGCGGCCGCCGGGTCCCCGCGGAAGTCGGACGTGAGCTTGTCGACCTCGTCCATGAGGAAGACGGGGTTGCGCGAGCCGGCCTGCTTCATCCCCTGGAGGATGCGACCCGGCAGGGCGCCGACGTAGGTGCGCCGGTGCCCGCGGATCTCGGCCTCATCACGCACGCCGCCGAGGGAGATGCGCACGAACTTCCGGTCGAGGGCCCGGGCCACAGACTTGGCCAGGGACGTCTTCCCCGTGCCGGGAGGCCCGACCAGACAAAGGATGGGGCCGCGCATGTTCTGAGCGAGCTGGCGGATGGCCAGGTACTCCAGGATGCGCTCCTTGACCTTCTCCAGGCCGTAGTGGTCTTCCTCGAGCACCGTCTCGGCGGCCGAGATGTCCAAGCGGTCGGTCGTCTCCGTCGACCAGGGCAGGGCGATGATCCAGTCGAGGTAGGTGCGGACCACGACCGCCTCGGCGGCCATGGGCGGCATCTTCTCCAGGCGCTCCAGTTCCCTGTCGGCCTTCTCGCGGACCACCTCCGGCAGGGTCAGGGCCTTGAGCTTCTCCTTGTACTCCTCGACTTCCGAGGCGCGGTCTTCCTTCTCCCCGAGTTCCTGGTGGATGGCTTTCAGTTGCTCGCGGAGATAGTACTCCTTCTGGGTCTTCTCCATCTGCCTTTTGACCCTCAGGTTGATCTTGCGTTCGAGCTCCATAATCTCGATTTCGCGGCTGATAAGTTCGCCGAGGAAGAGGAGGCGCTCCCCGACGTTGGCCCGCTCCAGGATGGCCTGCTTGTCCTCCATCTTCAGGACGAGATGAAGCTGGGCGGCAATCGTGTCCGCGAACCGGCCGGGATCGGCGATGTCGGAGACCGACATCACGGCCTCGGCCGGCAGACGCCGGCTGACCTTGACGAACTTGTCAAACTGCTGGCCGACCGCGCGCATCGTGGCTTCAATCTCGGCCGTGCGCTCGGACTCCTCGTCCAATTCGACAGCCTGGACCTTGAAAAACGGATCGCTACGAAGGAAGTCCTCGATGCGGACGCGGCCGGTGCCGCTGACGAGGACCCGGTAGGTGCCTGTCGGTAGTTTGACGAGCTGCTTGACTTCGGCCAGGGTGCCGACGGTCTCGATGTCCTGCGGCTCGGGCTGCTCGACCGTGGTTTCTTTCTGGGCGGCCAGCACGATGACGTGGTCACGCAGCATGGCCTCGTTGACGGCGTTCAGCGACTTCTCCCGGCCGACCTCGAGGTGAACGGTCATGTGCGGGAAAACCAGCATCCCCCGAAGCGGAAGCAGCGGCAGTTCTCTGGTTGCGGGGCTCCGGCGCTTCATGGGAACCTCCCTCT
>CALMHV010000327.1 GCA_937863905.1 uncultured Bacillota bacterium | reverse complement strand
TGGTCCTGACGATGCCCAAGGTGCCGCCCGGAGAGGGCGGGCGCCTGCGCCTCGAAGTGGCGCCGACACGCGGGGCCAAGCCGGGCGAGGTCTACCGCCTCGACCTCCGGCAGAAGGTCGCCGGTCATCCCACCGGCGGTGGGGTGTATGTGATTGTGATCCAGGGCTAGTTCCGGGTGAGCCCGCGGAGGGGGGACCCCCAGGGGGTCCCCCCTGCTTTAGGGGCTCCGGGTCGGGCGGCCCGGAGCCCAGATTGTTGGCGGGACTACAGCCCCAACTGCTTGGCGATAATCTCCCGCATGATCTCGTCCGTGCCGGCGGCGATGCGCAGGGCGCGGCAGTCGCGCCAGACCCGCGAGACGAGGTACTCCTCCATGTAGCCGGCGCCGCCGTGCATCTGGAGGGCCTCGTCGGCGATGCGGAAGGCCATCTGGGCCGCGAAGAGCTTGCACATCGAGACTTCCTTGAGGACCTGCTCCCCCTGCTGGATGCGCCAGGCCGTGGTGTAGACGAGCTGACGGGCGGCCTCAAGGTCGGTGGCCATGTCGGCGAGGCGGTGGCGGAGCGCTTGGAGCTTACCGAGGGGCTTGCCGAAGGCCGAGCGCTCGTTCACGAACTTGAGGGCCAACTCAAGGGCCCGGTCGCCGGCGGCTACGGCCGCGGCGGAACTGATGATGCGCTCGCCTTGGAGCTCCCACATGAGATGGAAAAAGCCCGCGTTCACCTGGCCGAGGATGTTGGCCGACGGGACGCGGCAGTCCTCGAAGACGAGTTCGGCCGTGTCGGACGACCAGAGGCCGACCTTGTCGAGCTTCTTGGCCACCGTGTAGCCGGGTGTGCCCTTCTCGATGAGGAAGAGGGTGATGCCGGCCCACTTGTCGGGACTGGTGCGGACGGCGGTGACGACCCCGTCGGCGCGGCAGCCGTTGGTGATGTAGAGCTTGGCCCCGTTGATGATCCAGTGGGTGCCGGCGGCGACGGCCTCGGGCGACGCTGGGCCCGCCCCACCCTCCGGGACGCCCTTGGTCTGGATGGCGGAGAGGTCGGAACCGGCGTCGGGCTCCGTCATGGCCAGGGCGAAGATCTTCTCGCCGTTGATGCCCGGAACAAGGAAACGCTGTTTCTGCTCTTCCGTTCCGAACTGGAGCATGATCGGCATGGCCATCTCGGTGTGGACGGCCACCGCCGTGGGGAGGCCGCTGGATTGCCCGCGCGACAGCTCCTCGGTCAGGACGATGGAGGCGAAGAGGTCGCCCCCCTGGCCCCCGTACTCCTCGGGGTAGCGGAGCCCGAGGAGGCCCAGCTCGCCCAGGCGCCGGAAGACCGAGCTCGGGAAATCGCGCGCTTTCTCCCACTCGTCGGCATGCGGGGCTATCTCGGCCTCGACGAACTTGCGGATGTGGCGTCGGAGAATCTCGTGTTCCTCATTGAAGAAGAGGCTCGGCATGCGGGTTCCTCCTCATCTGGTCCGGGTTAGGGATGCTACGTGCTGGACGGGTTTCCTGCCGGGCAGGCCGAGACCAGGTTCCGGCGGTTGGGGCGTCGAAATCCCGGAGCCGGACGGTCTTGCATCAACGGCCAAGAAGGGGTAATCTTGCTTGAAGCTGGCCAAGGGGCAAGACTCCGGGCCAGGTCTCTGGGGGGACAGCGGTGCTCTCAATCCAGAACGTCTCGAAGAGCTACCAGAAGGGCGAGATCAAGGCGGTCGACGACCTCACGCTCGAGGTGCCGGCCGGCCAGATTTTCGGCTTCCTCGGCCCGAACGGGGCCGGGAAGACCACGACCATCAAGATGGTCGTAGGCCTCCTCAGGCCGGACAAGGGAACCAT
>CALMHV010000326.1 GCA_937863905.1 uncultured Bacillota bacterium | reverse complement strand
GCGAGAGGAGGAAACGCGCCTCTTGGGCCAGGAGCCCCGGTGGCGGGGGTGGCGCGGGTGGCGCGGGTGGCGCGGGCGGCACGGGTGGCGCGGGCGGCACGGGTGGCCCCGGTGGCGCGGCTGGCGCCAGGCTCACGGTCCCCTCCACTTCGAGGAGGCCGTTCGCGGGGTCAAGGGCGACCTCCAATTCGTAGCGCCTGGCCGTGTGGGTCTCAAGGCCCGCGAGGTCGCTAAGCCAGGCCTTGAACTGCTTGTCATCGAACACAGGGGCTGCCGCGTCGCTCACCTCCGGCCGACGAGCCCTCGCGCCCGCAGCCTGGCCACGTGCTTCCTGGTGCCTAGGGTGTCCCACATCCGCACCCAGGGGTCGACGTGATAGCGGGTCGGGTAGAGGACGCCGTGGTCCGTGAGGCGCTCCTCGGAAACGCCTTGGCCGAGAAGGTCGAGGATGCGCCGGTCGCGCTTGTCGATGATGGCCAGGTAGCCCTCCAGCCGCTCCGCGAACTCAGACCGCCGGAGGAGGCCCTCCTCGTGACCGGTGAGGTACCATTCCGCGTCCAGAGCCAGCAGGGCCCGGGACGAGCGGATAAAAGCGTCGATGTCGCCGTCCGTGCCGAAGTACCAGGGGCCGAACCGGGTCAGGTCGATGTCGGCCGTGTAGACGAGGCCCTCCTCGGGGAAGAAGGGACAGGCCAGCCCGGCTGTATGCCCCGGGCTGTGGACCATGACCATCCGCACCGAACCGATCGCGAACTCGCCGTAGGGGTAGGCCTCCGCCGGAACCCGGGTGGAGAACCACCACTCCGGCCGAAACGCCGGACTGAACGGAGCCGGAGGAGACGTCCCCGCGGCCACCGCCCGGATCCATTCCGCCACGCCCGCGTCTCCGTAAATCTCCTGGATGCCCAGCTTGCCGGCGACGGACTCCAGCCGCGGGAAGCACTCCTGTTCCACCTGGTTCAACATCACGGTCGCGTTGGGGAAGAGACGGTTCCCGTGGATGTGGTCGAAATGGTAGTGGGTGTTCAGGATGCGCGTGACCACCCGGGCCCAGCGCCGCAACGCCTCGGCGTCCGCCCCGGGGTCGATGACGGCTTTCTCCGTGCCGCCGTCGACCAGCAGGCTCACGCAGTGCGGGAAGACACCGCCCGAAGCCCCGAAGATGACCGTGACGGGGCCGAGGCGCCGGCCATCAAGACCCGCTTGTCTTGTCATAGCCTCCAGTCTTCCTGCCGGCTACCGGCCCGCCACCTTGCCCTTGCCGCGAGTCTCCCGCTTGACCGGCGCCGGTTTCAGCTTGCGCTCGAACCACTCCACGATGCTCTTCAGACGGTGGACCCGGTGCCAGGGCTTGCCGCCGCGCGACAGGCCGTGGCTCTCGCCGGGGTACCGCACGAACTCGGCCTCCACGCCGAGCTTCTTCAGGGCGGCGAAGAGCTGCTCGCCCTGCTCGATGAGGCAGCGATGGTCTTCCTCGTTGTGAATGACCAGAGTGGGGGTCTTGATGTTGGCCGCGTAGGTGATGGGCGACTGCTGGATGAGCTTCTCCCAGTCCTTCCACGGCGTGCCGTGCCAGATGTCCTCCCAGTGGAACCCGGTGTCGCTCGTCCCGAAGAAGCTGTGGCAGTTGTTGACCGCCCGCATCGAGCAGGCCGCCTTGAAACGGTCGGTGTGCCCGATGACCCAGGTGGTCATGTAGCCGCCGTAGGAGCCGCCGGCCACGCCGAGCCGGTCCTCGTCGACCCAGGGGAACAAGGCCAGAGCCTGGTCCACGCAGGCCAGGATGTCGGCGTAGTCGTTCTTGCCCCACTCTTCCTTGATGCCCGCGCAGAACTCCTCGCCGTACCCCTGGCTGCCGCGCGGGTTGCAGAAGATGACGCCGATGCCCGAGGCCGCGAGGAGCTGGAACTCAAAGAAGAAGGACCCGGCGTACATGGCCATCGGACCGCCGTGGATTTCGAGCACGGCCGGGTAGCGCTCGCCCTCGCTGTAGCCGACGGGCTTGATGGCCCACCCGTCGATCAGCGGGCCGCCCTGGGCGTTGAAGGTGAACCTCTCCGGGCGGCTCACGAAGCGGCTCTTGAGAAACTCCACGTTGGTCCGGGTCACCGGCTGGCGGGCGATGATGTCCAGGTCGGCCATTCCGGCCGGGGCGAGCGGCCACTTGGCCGGGGCCGAGGTCTCCGGAATGCGGCCGACGTAGATGTCGTTCGGGTTTTCCGGGCGGGCCAGGGAGAAGGCGAAGTTGCGCCGGCTGGCGTCGGCCGACCACCCGAAGATGACCCAGTCCCCCGTCGTCAGCTGGCTCACCCGGCCGTTCGCCACCTCCACGGCGTGAAGGTGCGTCGTTCCGCGGTCGGAGGCGAGGAGGAAGACAACCTTACCGTCGGGCGACCAAGCCGGGCGAGTGTCCCCACCCTCCACGCGCATGTCGGAGATGGACTGGTCGCCAAAAGCCCGGCCGAACTCCTTGGTCAGACAGCGGGGCTTGGCCACGCCATCCTTGCCGATCTCGACCAGCCACAGCTTGTCGTCGGTGTACCAAGTGAGTTCGTTCTCGTGGCCGAGGAAGGCGACCTGCTTGCCATCCGGCGACCAGGAAGGCGAGTGGAACGGGCCGGTGCGCGCGGTCAGCCGCTTGGGGTTGGCGTCGAGCGCGGCCGGTTTCGCCTCGCCGCCTTCCGCCGGCGCCGCGACCACCTCCGGCAGGCGAAAGACCCAGATGTCGGCGTACTTCTGCAGGTCGGGGTTGTCGTCGCGGCAGGCGCTGACGGCGAGGGACTTCCCGTCCGGGGAGAACGCCGGGCCGGTGTGGTCGAAGTCGCCACTGGTCACCTGGACGGGCTTCACCGCCGGGCCCGCGCCCGGAAAGCCGGCCAGAGCGGCCTGGACGTCGATGACGAAGACCTGGCTCCTACGGTTCTCGAGGTAGCCCATCCCGTCGAGGCGGTAGAAGACGCGCGTGATGTGCTTCACGCCCTCGGTGTGCTTCTTGAAGAGGGCCTCGAAGTCGTCGGGGTCGGGGGCCTTGTCGGGTTTGGCTTCCAGGGAGGCGGCCTCGCCGGGTGTCTCGGTCGCGGCCTCACCCGCCATCTCGCCGGACTTGACGGCCGAGGCTTCGTCCGCCTTGTCCTTCGGCTTCTCGTCCAGCCATTCCGGCCCCTCCGGCTTGATGCCGGCCGCAAAGGCGATGAACCGGCTGTCGGGGGACCAGACGTACTCCGTCACCCCGCCCTTGATGGCCGTGATGGGCCGGGCCTCGCCGCCACCGGTGGGGGCGACCCAGAGCTGGGCGCCGGCCTTCTTCTTGGCCTCGTCGTCGCCGACGCCGGCATCGCGGCCGGAGAGAAAGGCCAGGTAGGCGCCGTCCGGGGACCAGCGGGGTGAACTGTCGGGAGTGATGCCGCTGGTGAAGGGTGTGGAGATGGGTGCGCCGGAGCCGCTGGGGGCGGTCAAGGCGGCGGGAACCGTCATGATGGCGGACCGGTACTTGTTGTCCTTGGGGTCGACGACCGTCCGCACGTAGGCCACCCGGCTCGCGTCAGGCGAGATCTGGGGGTCCCCCACGAACTCGAACTTCATGAAGTCGGTCGGGACCAAGCGCTTCTTACCGGAATCGGCCAAGGTTGGCTCGCTCCTTCCTGCCTCAAGCTAAGTCTGGGTAATTTCTGCCTCTACTGGAGGAACTCCTCCGCGCGGGTCGACACTATGGCCCATTGTCCGACAAGGTCTTCCGCTCCTACGGCCGACGCCGCAGGCGGTTGATGGCGTCTCGGATGGGAAGACCGACCTGGCGGAGGGCGCTGCCCCCGGCGTAGATGCGGGCCACGGTCGGGTCGGCGAAGTCGTAGTCGTATCGCACATAGTCCCCTTTGAGACGGCCCTGTTCCCGCAAGGTCGCCTCGAGCGGGGTGCCGGCGTAGACCTCCAGGCGGTTCCAGGGGCTAGCGACCCTGCTCTTCACCGCCCCCCAGGCGCCGAAGGACTCCTTGAGAAAGGCCAGGTTGGCGTTGAGTTCCTCGACGGTCGTCTCCGGGTCGAACATGATCATGCCGATGACGACCTCGAGGCCGAGTTCCTCCAGGGTCACCAGAGCCCGCCGGTTGTCGGCGACGGTGACCTTCTTGTCGAAGTAGTCGAGCTGGCGCTGGGTCATGGCCTCGACCCCGAGGAACACGCGGCCGAGGCCGGCCTCCTTCAGGAGGCGAAAGAGGTCGGCGTCCACGTCGGTCACGCGGCACTCGAAGGAGAAGCGCACCGCGGGCAACCCGTGGGCGCGGCGCCGGATGAGTTCACGGGCCAAATCCTCGGCCGCCTCGCGCCCGCGCTTGCCTGGACCCATGAAGTTGTCGTCCCAGAAGCGGATGGCCTGGACACCGTGGTCGCGGACCAAGGCCTCGATCTCGTCGGTCACGCTCGCGGCGCTCCGGACACGCCAGGCCGAGCCGGGCGAGGCGGCGTAGAAGGCCCGGGTGTCACAGAAGGAGCAGCTTCCGTAGCAGCCCCGGCTCCGCAGGACCGAGGCCACGCGGGCCCCGGGCGAACGGGCGATGAAGGCGGGGAGCGTGTCGCGGGCCGGAAAGGGCAGGGTGTCGAGATCGGCGACCAGGGGGCGGAGGGTGAGGCCTGCGGAGGCTGCGGCTGCGGCCGAAGCCGCGCCTGAGGCGGCCTGCCGCGCCGCTGCCGCGTCAACGAGCCCGGCGATACCGGTCCAGTCGCGCCCGGCGGCGAGGGCCCCCAGGAGTTCGGCGAAAGTCTCCTCGGCCTCGCCGACGGCCACCGAGTCGAAGCCGGCGTGTTCCCGGCAGAGCTCGCGCCAGAGGAAAGTCGGCGGGTGGCCGCCGACGACGATGTGACCCTCGAACCCGCCCCGGCGCAACTCGACGATAAGCGACATCGCCGCCGGGATGGACTCCTGAAAGATGACCGAGACCCCGATGAGGGTGGCCGGACCGCCGGGCCCAGCGCCTTCCAGGCACAACCGGGCCAGGCGTGGCGGGGGTAGCCGCTCGAGAGTGCCGTCGATGATCTCCGCGTCGTGGCCGGCGCGACGCGCCACGGCGGCCAGATACCCCAGACCGAGGTGTTCCTCCTCGTCCTCCGGGCGGATGCCGGGATGGGACAGATTGACCAGAACGACCTTCAAGGATGGGCCTCCTCTGAGCGTTTCCGGTTGGTCGATGGACCTAGCCGGATTCGCCCGGGTCGGCCTCCAATCCTGCGGGAGGCGGAGGCCTAGCTCCGGAAGTGCCCGTAGGGGTCGAAGAGGCGCAGCCGGCGGACGAGTTCGGGGCGGGGAGGGGGGAGGGGTAGGGGGTTGGGGAGGACCCGAAGGTCCCAGCCGCACCTCTCGCGGGCGCGGCGGATGCCGGCCTCGGGCCCCGGTTCGTCGGGATCCTCATAGTAGGCGGCGAGGGCGAACTCCCCGCCGGGCTCGACCCGGCGAAAGACGCCCCATTCCGACACGATGGCCGTCACGCGGTCGCCCGGAGACGTGACGTAGGGGACCTTCTCCACGAAGCGGCTCCGGGTCTGGGAAGCCACAACGACCACGGCGGCGGCGGTCGAGGCGACGTCGTTCGCCCCGCCCGACCCGACCAGCCAGGCCAACCCGGGCACGCCTGAGGAGTTGATGTTGCCGAGCCGGTCGACCTGAACGGCCCCGAGGACGCCGAGGCAGCCGCGTCGGGCGGCCGGCCCCTCCCCCTCCGGCACCAGCATCCCGAGGACGGCCAGAATATCGCTGCTCAGGAGGGCGGTGGGCACGTTCCGCAGGCTGAAGACGAAGGGGTCGGCGGGGTGCGGGGTGTGGCCGGCGAGGCCGATTTCGGCCATGAGGTCCACCGACAGGCCTTGGGCCGCCAGTTCCTCACGAGCCAGCCAGCAGGCGAGATGGGCCGCGCCCACCCCGGCGAGGACAGACGGGTGGCCGGTCCGCCGCACCTCCTCGGTGATCACGCCCGAGGCCAGGGCGATGAGTCTCTCGGACTTCGTGACCGGCCCTTCGGCCGGGAGGGGGACGCCCTCGGGCCAGCCGTCGCCGGTCAGGCGGGCTTCCAGGGTCCGCAGGCGGTCCGGGCCGAGCTGGGCCAGGTAGGCGGCATGGTCGGGCAGGCCCAGAATCCAGCGCTCCAGCCAGGCGTCTAGGGCCCCCTGGCTCTGGCAGGCCTCGCGCGCCTCGAGGATGAACTCGCGGTCCTCAGCGTAGCCCGGGCGCCCGTCCCCGGCGCCCCGGTCGCCGTCGGCGAGAGAGCGCAGCCCCTGTTGGTGCAGGCCCGTCGGGTGGGCGCCGTAGGGGGCCTCCACCACGGCCAGGACGCGGTGAGCGGGCAGGCGGACGAGGTCGGAGTGGGCCGCGACGTAGGCCCGGTCCACGACGCGCTCGACGGAGACGATGACTCCCTCGCGGGCCGCCAGGGCGCCGTAGACATGGCCGGCCAGGGGCAGGGTGAAGACGGCGTTGCCGTCGGGGTCGGCGGCCCAGGCGTGGGCCAGGCTGATGTCGGGGCGGAGGGCCTTGACCAGGCCGACACCGGCCCCCTCCTCCCCGAACGGGTCGGGGATGACCTTGAACAGCCCCGTGGCTTGGGCGTCGTCGCCGAGGCTTGTGCCGGCCAGCGAGCGGGTCGGCAGCCACGGCAGGCCCATCGCCCCGGCCAGAAGGCGGAGCGTGAACGTGAGAAGACTCCAGTCCTCGAACTCGACCGGCCGGGGGTGGACCCAGCTGCCGGGCCGAGCGCCGGCGCCGAACCCCGCCCGCATGTCCTGGATGGCCGGGTTCGGACCCGGGTGGGGGTAGCCGTCCCCGGCGAAGCAGGAGACGACCCGTTCCACGAGGCCACCCCGGAGGAAGGGAACCACGTTCGTGGCCCCCGCCCCCGCGACGACAAGGGTGAAGCCGGGGTCGCGCCCCCGAAACTGCCGCACTACCTCATAGAGCAGGGCGGTCGGGAAGCCCCAGCCGTTCCCGGCGTGGATAACCTGGCCGGGCCGCACGTGGCGGCGGACGGCCTCGCCGAGCGGGACGACCTTGCCTAGGCCGACTTGCGACACTAGCCCTCCACCCGCTCGAGGATGCTCGCCGTGGCCATGCCGTGACCGATGCACATGGTCTGTAGGCCGTAGCGGCCGCCGGTCCTTTCCAGCTCGTAGAGGAGCTTGGTCATGAGAATGGCCCCGGTCCCGCCGAGCGGGTGACCGAGGGCGCAGGCGCCGCCGTTCGGGTTGACCCGGGCCATGTCGGGCGGGTTGATTTCCTTGGCCCAGGCCAGGACGACCGAGGCGAAGGCCTCGTTGATCTCGACCACGTCGATGTCCTTGATGGTCAGGCCGGCCTTGGCCAGGACCTTCTTCGTGGCGGGGATGACCCCGTGAAGCATCATCACCGGGTCCACGCCGGCGATGGCGCGGGCCACGAAGCGGGCTCGCGGCCTAAGACCGTGCTTTCCGGCTTTCTCCCGGCTCATCAGCAGCACGGCCCCGGACCCGTCCGAAATCTGGCTGGCCACGGCGGCCGTGATCTTGCCGTCGGGCGTGAAGGCCGCCGGCAGGGCGGCCATCTTCTCCAGGGTCGTTTCGCGACGCGGCCCCTCGTCCACGGCGAAGGTGACCTCGCTGCCGTCCGGGAGCTTCACGGGTACCGGCACGATCTGGGTCTTGAAGTAGCCGGCGTCGATGGCCCGGAGGGCGCGCCTGTGGCTCTCCAGGGCGAACACCTCGAGGTCGCGACGGCTGAGGCCCCACTTGTCGGCGATCATCTCGGCCGAGATACCCTGGGGCACGAGACCGAAACGGGCCATGAGCCCCTCGCTGAAGGTCCCGCCGTCCGAGCCCATGGCCACGCGGCTCATGGCCTCGACCCCGGCGCCGATGGCGCAGTCCAGGTCGCCGGCGTCGATAGCCTGGGCGGCGAAGTGGATGGCCTGCTGGCTCGAACCGCACATCCGGTTGACCTGCACGCCGCAGACCTCGACCGGGAACCCGGCGATCAGCGGGGCTACCCGGCCGATGTTGAAGCCCTGCTCTCCGATGGGCGTGACGCAGCCCATGACGACATCCTCGACCTCGATGGGGTCGATACCGGCCCGTTCGACCAGGGCCTTCAGGACGTGCGCGGCCAGGTCGTCGGGGCGGACGTGGCTCAGCGTGCCGTTCCGGCGGCCAACGGGCGACCGGACGGCTTCAACGATGACGGCTTGGGGCATTGTGACTTACCTCCTATTCAGAAATCACTCCTCGGGCGGCCAAGGCCTGGATGTCGGCCTCGCCATACCCGAGGGCCAAAAGGGTCTCGCGGTTATGCTCTCCGAGGCGCGGGGCAGGGCGGTGTGAGGCGGCGGAGCCGGGAACCCCGGCGCGGCGACGCGGCTCGCTCCCGGGCACCACCGTCAGCGCCGGCCCGATCTGCCGGACGCCTCCCGCCTCGATCACCAGACCGCGCGCGGCCACGTGCTCGCTGGCCAGGGCCTCGGCCACCTTGAGAATGGGGGCCACGCAGACATCGAGCCCGGCCAGGCGTTCGACCCATTCGGCCGCGGTCCGCGTGGCGAAGATACGGGCCGCTTCCTCGCGGCTTGAGGCGATGACCCCGGGGTCCTTCTTCTCGGGGTCGCTTTCCGCCAGGACCCGGCACAGGTTCGCCCAGAACTTCGGCTCCAGGGCCCCCACGGAGAGGTGACGGCCGTCGGCGCTCCGGTAGATGTTGTAGAAGGGCTCGCCACCGGCCAGGAAGAGGTTCGGCCGCTCGGGGGGAGGCCCGCCGGCGGCCAGGTAGTTGGAGGCCGTCAGGCTGAGGAGGGCGACGATGCCGTCGGTCATGGCCACGTCCACGTGACGCCCCTCCCCGGTGAGGCGGGCCGAAAGCATGCCCGCCAGGAGGGCGGTGGCCGTGAGGTTCCCTCCGTTGAGGTCGGCGAACTGGATGGGCGGCAGGGGGAAGGGGGCGGCGGTGCCTTCCGGCGCCTCCGCGAACAGGCTGAGGAGCCCGCTCCGGGCCATGTAGTTCAGGTCGTGCCCGGCCTCGGCGGCGTGGGGACCGGTCTGGCCGTAGCCGGTAAGCGAGACATAGGCGAGGCGCGGGTTCACGGCCCGGACGGCCTCGTACCCGAGGCCCAGGCGCTCGGTGACGCCCGGCCGGTACTGCTCGACCAGGCCGTCGGCCGTGGCGGCCAGCCGCAGGAAGGCCTCGCGGCCCTCCGCGGTCTTGAGGTCCAGGGTGACGCTCTTCTTCCCGCGGTTGAGGGCCTGGAAGAAAACAGACCCAGCCGGGGAGCCCCCGTCCGGGCCAAGCCCGCGAAGGGGGTCTCCCCCAGCTGGGTTCTCAATCTTGATTACCTCTGCCCCCAGGTCGGCTAGGATCAAGGTGGCGTAAGGCCCCGGGAGGTAGAAAGTGAGGTCTAGGACCCTCAGCCCAGAAAGCACGCCGACCCATCCCCCCGCCCGGACAGCAGGTCCGGAAAGCCTAGGTCGCTAGCTCAGGATCGTCTGGAGCCTCATGGCCAGGCTCATGTCGCCCTGGATCTTGAGCTTGCCGGTCATGAACGCCTGGGTCGCGTTGAGGGTTCCACCGACCATCGCTTGGAAGTCAGCGGAGCTCATCAGGATCGTTACGTTGGCCTTTGTCGGACCAGACCCGATCTCAGCCTTGCCGCTGGCAACGTTCACATGATAGGTGCCACCGTCATCGCCGGACAGTTCGAACTGGAAGTTAGCGTTGAGTCCGGCCAGCTTAGCCGGATTGGCCTCCGCCCTCTTCCCCATCTCGGTAAAGATCTCAGCCGTCGTCGCCATCGTGTCCCTCCCCTCTGGCTTTTGTCGTCTGCCGTAAGATTGAAGTCCATTTCACGTTGCCCGGGCTTCGAGCGCGGGAACGGGCAACAAATCCGAAGGCTTACTTCTAAGCAGGGGCGGGGTCTCCTGTCGGCGATGGTGGGATTTGGGGAGCCCGATTGTTGTGGACCGGAGCCGCCCCGGGCGGCAGGGCGCGGATGCGGGTCTATCTAACGGTTGTTAGAATATTGTTGTCCCGGACCCCGGTTTGGGCAGGTATCCCAGGGACCGGAGCCAATATTCTCACGACGATAATCTTAGCCGACGGGTCTCGTGGCCGGGCCAGAAAGGCCCCCTGTCACGCCGCACTGGGCCCCGCGCAAGCTCAGACCCCGTGACCGTCGCGCCAGAAGACGGAGGTGTCAATGTCATGGTGGATTTTGCGTTAACCGATGAGCAGCTTCAGTTCCAGCGGCTCGCTCACGACTTCGCCGAGAAGGAAATCCGCCCGGTGGCTGCTCTGTACGACGAGAAGGACGAGTTCCCGTGGGACGTCGTCAAGAAGGCCGCCAAGATGGGTCTCACCTCGTTCTACTTCCCCGAGAAGTATGGCGGCGGCGGCGTCGAGGACCGTATCACCGAGTTCATCGTGTCGGAGGAGCTCGCCTGGGGCTGCGCCGGCATCCAGACCTGCATCCTGGGCACCGGCCTGGCGGCGGCCGGCATCTTGGCCATCGGGACCGAAGAACAGAAAGACAAGTGGATCCCGATGTTCTGCGATGAGAACAACCTCAAGATTGGCGCCATGTGCCTCACCGAGCCCAACGCCGGCTCGGACGTGCAATCCCTCTCCACGACGGCCGTCCCCAAGGACGGCGGCTACCTCATCAACGGCGTGAAGTGCTTCATCACCAACGGCGGCATCGCCGACGTCCATGTGGTCTTCGCCACGACCGACCCGGCCGCCGGCTGGGGCGGGCTCGCGGCCTTCATCGTCCCGAAGGGGACGGCCGGCATGTCCATGGGCAAGAAGGAGCACAAGCTCGGCGTGCGCGCCTCGCATACGGCCGAGGTCATCTTCCAGGACTGCTGGGTGCCGGCCGAGAACCGGCTCGGCGGCGAGGGCGCCATCGCGGCCCTCGGCGCTCTCCAGATGCTTGAGTACACGCGCCCCGGCGTTGGCGCCGCGGCCCTCGGCATCGCCCGGGCCGCGCTCGAGTACGCCATCGACTACGCTAAGACCCGCGTCCAGTTCCGGAAGCCCATCATCGCCCACCAGGGTATCGGCTTCAAGCTCGCCGACATGGCCATCAAGGTCGAGGCGGCTCGCCTCCTCATCTGGAAGGCCGGTTGGATGTCCAACGTCAAGGCCCCGTTCAACAAGGGCGAGGGGAGCATGGCGAAGCTCTACGCCGGCGACATCGCCGTCGAGGTCTGCATCGACGCCATCCAGATCCTCGGCGGCTACGGGTACATGAAGGAGTACCCCGTCGAGAAGTGGCTGCGCGACTCGAAGATCTATCAGATCTGGGAAGGCACGGCCGAAATCCAGCGCCTGGTCATCTCCAGGAAGCTTGGCGGCAAGAGCTTCTAAGTCCGTCCGAAGAACGCACGCCGGGCCGGGCGGGGCCGCGCTTGGGGCCCCACCCGGCCCGCTTTGACCCTGGCGCGCCGTTGGCGGGCGCGCCGCCACCCGGAGGTTGCCCCTTGTCCGAGACGTCCCTGCCCGCGGCGCCCGTGCCGGACATCCGTCGCCTGGTCGTTCCCACGCCCTTTCCCGTCGGACCGGTGAACTGCTACGTGCTCTTGGGCTCGCCCCTGGTCCTGGTGGACACCGGCCCGAGCACCCCATCGGCGCGGGAGGCTCTGGAGCGCGGGTTGGCCGGGCTGGGCCTCGGGTTTCCAGACATCGAGGCCATCTGGCTCACCCATCCCCACATCGACCACTACGGTCTGGCCGACGAGGTTGCCCGCCTCTCCGGGGCGCCGGTCGTGGCCCACGCTGAGGCCGTGCCCCGCCTGGCCGGAAAGCTCCACCAGGGCAAGGCCGGGGAGAAGGAGGCTTTGGAGGGCCTTCTCGTGCAGGCGGGAGCGCCTGAGGCGTTCGGCCGGGACCTCCTCCGGCAGTGGGCCTCGACGGACAGGTTGGCGGCCACGGTGAAGGCGGACAAGACCCTGGAGGACGGGGACCTCGTCACCGGCGGCGGGGTGGTCTGGCGGGCCATCTCCACCCCGGGTCACTCGCCCGGCTCGCTCTGCTACTACGACCCGGGTAGCCGATGCCTCCTGAGCGGCGACCACCTCCTGCCGCACATCTCATCGAACGCCATCATGGAGTTCACGGAGGCGGGTCCGGGGGCCGGCGCCGCCCCGCGACTCGTCCGCGTCCGCAGCCTGGAGATCTACATCCGGGCCCTGCGCAAGATCGAGGCCCTCGACGTCCGGGAGGTCTTTCCCGGCCACGGCGAGCCCTTCACGGGGCACCGCGAACTCATCGCCCGACGGATGCGGCACTACGAGCGCCGGAAGGACGCCATCGCCAAGGTCCTCCGGGAGAAGGGGCCGTCCACGGCCTTCGGGCTGGCCCGAGCTCTCTTTCCCAAACAGGACCAGAGCATCGGGCAGTTCTTGGCCCTCTCCGAGGTTCTGGGCCACCTCGACCTTCTGGAGACTGACGGAAGGGTCGAGTGCCGGCACGGTGAAGGGGACCGGCGGAGCGATACCTTTTCGGATCGACGGTCGTAGCCTTTTCGGATAGATGATCTTAGCTTTGCGGGGGAGGAGGTGCACACACAATGGATCTTGGCCTCAAGAACAGGGTGGTCGCCGTGACCGGCGGCGCCCGCGGCATCGGCAAGGCCATCGCCCTTGAGTTTGCCCGGGAGGGCGCGAACGTGGGTCTCCTCGACATCTTCGACGAGGGCCTGGCCCAGACGGCCAAGGAGATCGAAGCCATGGGCGTCAAGGCTTTCGGCCTCCACTGCGACGTCGGCGACCACGAGGCGGTGAACGCCTCCTTCGCCAAGCTCAGCGCGGAACTCGGCCCGGTGACCGTGTTGGTCAACAGCGCGGCCGTCCTCGACAACGTCTCCAAGATAGAGATCATGGACCAGGGCCGCTGGGAGAGGGACCTCCGGGTCAACCTCACCGGTGTCTTCAACTGCGTGCGAGGAGCCCTGCCGACGATGCAGTCGGAGCAGTGGGGGCGCATCGTCAGCATCTCGTCGGTCGCCGGCGTGCTCGGCGGCTTCGGCCAGGCCGGCTACTCGGCCACGAAGTCGGCCTTGCTGGGGCTCATGAAGACCGTCGCCCTCGAACAGGGACGCTACAACATCACCGCCAACGTCGTCTTTCCCGGCATCATCGCCACCGAGATGTTCCAGTTCATGCGGGACGACATGAAGGAGCGGATCAGGAAGCGCATCATCTTCAAGAAAGAGGGCGAGCCGGCCGACATCGCTTGGGCCGTCGTCTTCCTATGCTCGGAGAAGGCCCGCTACATCACGGGCGTGGCCCTGGACCTTTCGGCCGGCATCACGCTCTTCACGTTCTAGCCGGAGCCTTCATCGGAAAGGGGTATGGCGGTGGGCAAGTACGAGTTCTTCATGGTGAAGTACGAGGACGGCGTGGCCCTGGTGACCATGAGCCGTCCCCCGGTGAACGCGCTGAGCCAGGCCCTTCTCACGGAACTCAAGGGGGTTCTCGACGAGGTTGAGAAGTCGCCCGAGGCGCGGGTCATGGTCTTAGTTTCGGGAGAGGACATTCGGACCAGGAGTCGCAAGATGTTCTGCGGCGGCGCCGACATCTCCGAGTTCGGCCAGGCCTGGAGTTCAGGCACGACCGGCGAGTTCATCGCCCGGGGGCAGAAGCTTCTCACCCGGATCGAGCGGTTCCCGAAGGTGACCATTCTGGCCCTCAACGGGTCGGCCTTTGGCGGCGGCACGGAGATGGCGATGTGCTTCCACCTGCGGGTTATGGCCGACGATGCTGAGCTTGGGCAACCGGAGGTCAAGTTGGCCATCATCCCCGGGTACGGCGGCACGCAGCGCCTGCCGCGGTTCATGGGTGAGACACCGGCCCTCTACTACATGCTGACCGGCGACCCGATACCGGCGCAGGAAGCCCTGAAGCACGGCTTGGTGAACTTCATCGTCCCGCTGGCCGAGGTTCTTCCGAAGGCCCTGGAGATTGCCAAGCGGCTGGCGCAGGGTGCGCCGGTGGCCCAACGGCTCATCCTGGAGGCCGTGCACGAGGGGACCTCCCGGAGTTGCACGGACCGGGGGCTTGAGGTGGAACTCAAGAAGATGGAGGAGGTCACCAAGTCCGAGGACGCCGTCGAGGGCGCCATGGCCTTCATGCAGAAGCGGCCTCCGGCTTTCCAGGGGAAGTAGGG
>CALMHV010000325.1 GCA_937863905.1 uncultured Bacillota bacterium | reverse complement strand
TGCCAGAACCGGGCGTCCTCCTGGCCGAGAACCCACAGGGCGACGCCGCCCAGCCCGTACTCGTTGACGAGGGCGATCTTGTGGTCCACCGAGTAGCTGTTCTCGTACCAGACCTCGTGCTTGGCGCCGCCGGCGGAGTAGTAGACGTAGTAGGGGACCTTGGCCGTGGCGTCCCACTCGATAGTCGCGCCGCGCTGCGCGGCCTCGGCCGGCACGGTGGCCGCCTCGACCTCGAGGCACCGGCCGTCGGACCAGTCGTACCCGTACCCGCCGAGGCCGAGGAGCACCTTCGCGGGCGGAACGACCGTCAGCGTGTATTCCACGGTGTCCCTCACCCAGTTGATGTCGGCGACCGGCCCCGGGCCGGACCAGCCGGCGTGCTGGTCGTAGGTCATGATGACCAGGTAGTCGACGACCCGTCCGAGGGCGGCGTAGTCGAAGCAGGCCGCGAAGTCGTTCGTCGAGTCATCCGCCGACCACTTCGCCGGCACGGCCATCGTTACCAGGAGCCCGGCCGGCTTCAGCTTGGCCCACAGTTCCTCCATGAAGGCCGTCACCCCGGCCCGGGTGTACGGCTCCATACCCTCAAAATCGATGTTGACGCCGTCGTAGTCGTTGTCGACAAGAAGACGATAGATGTTGTCGACCGCCTTCCGGCGGACGCCGGAGTCGACCAACGGCGTATCGTCCGAAGTCTTGTTGATGAGCGGGATGACCAAGTGGCCCTGATCTTGGACCTTGGCGGTCAGGGCGTCGCGCCCGCTCTCCCGGCTGCCGAGACTACCATCCCCGCGAAGGGTGAACCAATAGGGCGAGAAAAGGTCGATGCGGTCTAAGTTGGCCGAGAGCGACGCCGCCGGCTTGGCGTCGTCGCCCCAGAGGGCCCAGTAGCCCAGGAAGACGGGCGGCGACTTGGCCGCCGCCTGAGCGGGAGTTCCGGTGGCCAGGGCGAAGACAGGGAGCAAGGTCAAGACGGCCAAGAGCATCGAGGCCAGACGGCGACCGAGACCGCGGTTGGTGGTTCTCTGCATCGCGCACCTCCGAGGCATGGCTACGCCCGACCGGGTGGTCCGGTGGGACGAGAAGTTGACATAATGCTTAGGCCTGGAAGGACGGTTCTCCTGCTGGGCCTGGAGGGCAATGATTGGCAAACGCCGCGTTAGCGTGGAGGCGGTGCCAAACGCGAAGGGAGACCAACGTTGTCTGAGAACCTCGTCCTTGCCGGCCTGGGGCTGATTCTCGCCGCCGTGCTGGTCCTACCGTTTGTTTCACGCAAAGTCGAGCACAATCTCGAGCTGTTCCTTTTCGTTATGGGGCTCGGCGCTTCCGCCGTCTCGGGTGGGCTCGGCGTGGAACTGGCCGTCAAGGCTGTTCGCGAGCCGGTCCTCATCAGTTTGGCCGTGCTGGCGTTCGGGCTGACCTTTCGGGCCCTCCAGGGGCGGGTCCACGCCGCCATGGCCGCGGTCCTCCGGGTCGTTTCCCCCGGTCTTTTCGCCTTCATCCTCACCGTCGTCCTGGGGCTGACCTCGAGTCTTATCACGGCCATCATCGCCTCGCTCGTCCTGGTCGAGGTCATCGGTGTGCTCCGCCTGGAGCGCAAGACAGAGGTGGCGTTGGTCGTCTTCGCCTGCTTCTCCATCGGGCTTGGCGCCGCGCTCACGCCGGTCGGCGAGCCTCTGTCGACTATCGCCGTGAGCAAGCTGGGCCAGGGGTTCTGGTATCTGTTCAAGCTCCTGGGCCTCTACGTCGTGCCCGGCGTCCTCGCTCTTGGCGCCGGCGCGGCCTTCTATGTGACCCGGGCCGGTCGCGTGACGGGCGGGAAGAGGCGGGCGGCGCTCCCGTCTCCAGCCTCGGGCGGGCTGGACGACCTGCGGCGCGCGGAGACCTACGGCGAGGTTGTCCTGCGCGCCCTCAAGGTCTACCTCTTCGTGATGGCCCTGGTGTTGCTCGGAGAGGGGTTCAAACCGGCCATCGACCGCTTTGTGCTGACGCTGTCGCCCGGGCTGCTCTACTGGATCAACATGATTTCCGCCGTCGTCGACAACGCCACCCTCGCGGCGGCCGAAATCAGCCCGAGGATGACCGCCCTTCAGCTGAAGAGCATCCTCATGGGCCTCCTCATCGCCGGGGGCATGCTCATCCCCGGGAACATCCCCAACATCATCGCGGCGAACAAGCTGCGGATAGGGAGCCGGGAGTGGGCGGCGATCGGGGTGCCGCTCGGGCTCGTCGTGATGGTCATCTACTTCGTGGTCTTGTTCGTGTGAGGTGACATCCTGTGCCGACGGTCGTCATCGACGCCGACGCCTGCCCGCGCGGCGCGGCCGACACGGTCCGGCGCCTCCAGCCTGGCTACGGGTACCGGGTCATCACGGTGGCCTCGATCAGCCACGTCATCTCGGACTGGGGGCCCTGGCACGAACGCGTGGTCGTCGGTCCCGAGCCCCAGGCCTCCGACATCGCCGTGGCCAACCGCTCCCGTCCCGGGGATGTCGTCGTGACGCAAGACTGGGGTCTGGCCGCTCTGGCCCTGGGTCGCGGCTGCCGGGCCATCTCGCCGAGCGGCTACACCTACCGCTCCGAGACCATCGATCTTCTCCTTGAGGAACGGCACGTCAAGGCGAAGGTGAGACGGGGCGGGGGCCGGACGCGCGGACCACGGGCGCGGACGGCGGAAGACGAAGCGCGTTTCGAGGCCGCTCTCGTCGCGGCTCTCACGGCCTAGCGACTAGCGCGGCGCGTCGCCCTCGGTCCAGGGCTTGATGTCGAGGATGGGCGATCCCGGCCGGGCGTCCAGGCCGTCCACGAGAAGGCGGTGTTCCTGCCGCTCGACCAGCCGGACGAGACGCAGCCCGATGGGGTTCGGGCGGGCCGGGCTGCGGAGGGCGAAGACACCCTTGACCGGCAGGTTCTCGTCCCCGCGCGGGTGCGCTTCGAGCGTGTCCCGGGCCTCCGCCGGCAGTCCATGCATCCACCACAAGATCCAGAGATGGGTGGCTTCCTCGATCTTCGCCAGGGCCGGCGCGAACCTTGGGAACACGGTGATCTCGGACAGCCGGGGGAAAGCCGGCGGAACGCCCTCGCTCACCTCAGCCACGCGCGTGACCTCGCCGACGGCCTGCGACCAGAAGGTCCAGCCGGCCGAGGGGACGGTCCGGGCGAGGTAGTCGAAGACCGCTCGGTGGAGGGCGTCGGCGCCGAGGTTCGGGCGGGGGTCGGCCGGGTCGGGGGTCCCGCCCAGAGCCCGGAGGACATCCTCGTTCGTGATCCGCAGGGCCTCGTCGACGGTCTTGCCCTTGGTCAGTTCGGCCAGGGCGCTGCCGCAGGCGACCGCGGAGTGGCAGCCGAGAACCTTGCAGCGGATGTCGGCGATGCGCCCGGCCTGGACCTTGATGTAGACCCAGAAGACGTCCTGGCAACCCGGGTCGGAGAAGACGCCGAGGCCGTCGGGGTTCTCGATCTCCCCGATGTTCGTGGGGCAGTTCCAGTGATCGCTCAACGGCGGCTGATGCCCATCTCCCGGCCGAGCCGCCCGAAGACCCCGAGGGCGAAGTCGAGGTCGGCCCGGCTGTGGGCCGCCGAGATCATGACCCGGATGCGGGCCCGGCCCTTGGCGACGGTCGGGAAGCCGATGGCCATGGCGAAGATACCGGCTTCCTGGAGGGCCTTGGCGAAGTCGCGCGCCTTGCCGGCATCGCCGATCATGACCGGGGTGATCGGGGTCTGCGTGCGCCCGGTGTCAAAACCCAGCTCTCTCATCGCCCCCTGGAAGTAGCGGGCGTTCTCCCAGAGTTGGACGACGAGCTTGTCGCTGGCCTCCAGGATGTGGACGGCCTCCAGGTTGGCGGCGGCCTCGGACGGGGTCAGCGAGGACGAGAACAAGAAGGGTCGGCCCCGCTGCCTCAAGAGGTCGATGAGGTTCGCCGGACCGGCCACGAACCCGCCGACGCAGCCGAAAGCCTTGGACAAGGTCCCGACCTCGACGTCGAACCGCCCATGCAGGCCATAGTGGTCCACGATGCCGCGGCCGTGCGAGCCGAGGACGCCTTCGCCGTGGGCGTCGTCGACCATGGAGACGCAGCCGTACTTCTCGGCGAGGTCGGCCACGGCCGGCAGGTTGCCGAGGTCGCCGTCCATGCTGAAGACGCCGTCGGTGATGATGAGCTTACGTCCGGGGCGCGCGGCGTCGGCCTTCAGGAGTTCTTCAAGGGCCTTCATGTCCAGGTGCGGGTGGGCCTTGATCTCCGCGCGGGAGAGGCGGCAACCGTCGATGATGCTGGCGTGATTGAGTTCGTCGCTGTAGATGACGTCGTCCCGCCCCACCAGGACCGGGATGACCCCGAGGTTGGCGTTGAAGCCGGACTGGAAGACTAGCGTGGCTTCGGCCTTCTTGAACCGGGCGAGTTCCCGCTCGAGTTGCGTGTGGATGGACATCGTGCCGGCGATGCTCCGCACCGCGCCCGGCCCGACCCCGAAGTCGTCGATGGCCTGCTTGGCCGCTTCCTTGAGGCGGGTGTTGGCGGCGAGCCCGAGGTAGTTGTTCGAGCACAGGTTGAGCATCCGGCGCCCGGCGATGACCACCCAGGCTCCCTGCTCCCCCTCCAGGGTCCGGATGTTGTTGTAGAGGTTCTGCTCGTGCAGGCCGGCCAACTCCGCGTCCACGAAAGACAGAGCCTTCTTGGACACTGTGTCTTCCCCCTTAACCATCTCCATTCTCCGTCGCGCCGGGGCCTCCTGGCAAGGGCGGGCGGTCAGGCGGCGGCGTCTGGTCCCGGTATCTCTCTTCCTTCCACGGGTCGCCGTGCATGTGGTACCCGGCCTTCTCCCAGAAGCCCGGGCGTTCCGTGGCGGTGAACTCCACGCCGCTCACCCACTTGGCGCTCTTCCAGAAGTAGAGATGGGGGACGACCAGCCGGACCGGCCCGCCGTGCTCGGCCGAGATGTCCTGTCCGTCGAAGGTGTCGGCGAAGAGGACGCCTTCCGCGGTGAGGTCGGCCAGCGGCAGGTTCGTCTCGAACCCGCCGTAGCCTTGGACAATGGCGAACCGCGCGTCGCCGAGCGGGCGGGCCAGCTTGGCCACGACGCTCCCCGCCACGCCCTCCCAGCGGGTCCCGAGTTTGGACCAGTAGGTCACGCAGTGGATGTCGCATTCGAGCTTCGTCCGGGGGAGGGCCCGGAAGTCGTCCCAGGCGAGGTCCTTCTCCTTGGCCACGCGCCCGTGGAGCCGGAAGCGCCAACTCTCCCGGTCTATGTGCAGGACCGGGCCGTAGTGCAGGACGGGGAACTGGTCGGTCACCGTCTGGCCGGGGGGCACCCTGTCGTGGCTCACGAGCATCACCCGCCCGCAGTATTCCCGCGCGGCGACAGCGAGAGGCGCCGGCTGGATGCCGGCGCCCCGAGGCGGTCTTCGCCCGCTCGATGACCCGATACCTCTCGGCAGGCCCTAGAACATCTTCTTTTTCACCAGCCAGAGAATCGCGGCCACGGACAGGACGACGGAGATGCCGATGCTGAACCAGAAGGCGAGCGGGTGGCTGGCGAACGGCAAGGTCAGGTTCTGGCCGAAGTAGGAGGCCACGATGGTCGGGATGGCCAGGACGATGGTCACCGACGTCAGGAACCGCAGGACCCGGCCCAGGTTGTTCGAGATGATGGAGGCGAAGGCGTCCATCGTTCCGCTCAGGATGTTGGAGTGGATGTCGGCGACCTCGATGGCCTGGCGGTTCTCCGTGATGGCGTCCTCGAGGAGGTCCTCGTCCTCCGGGTACATCGGGAGCATCTTGGTCTTCAGCAGCTTCTCAAGGACGATGGCGTTGGACCGCAAGGATGTCGTGAAGTAGGTCAGGCTCTTGGAGAGCTGGAGGAGGCGGATGACCTCCTCGTTCCGCGTGGAGGCCATGAGGCGATCCTCGATCTCGTTGGTCCGCCGGTCAACCTGGTCCAGGAAACGGAGGTAGAGGCCCGCCGCCTTGAGGAGCAGGTAGAATACGAAGCGGGTCCGCTTGTGCGTGTGCAAGCCCTTGACCTTCCCGGCCGCGAAGTCCTCAAGCACCGGGTGCGGTTGCAGGCACACCGTGATGAGCCGGTCGTTGGCGATGATCATGCCCAGCGGCAGGACGCGGTAGGACGGATCGCCGTTACTCCCGTTCTCGAGGATCGGGACGTTGAAGATGATGAGGGTCTGGCCCTCATCGGTCTCGGCCCGAGGCAGTTCCTCATCGTCGAGTGGCGCGCGGACGAAGTCGGGGAACACGCCCGTGGCCGCCTCGACTTGTCGGAGTTCATCCTCGGTTGGGGCGGTGAGGTGGATCCACGCGCCCTTGGCCGTGGGTTCGGCCTTTTCCATGGTCCCTGTGTCGCTGGTAAGGTAGCAGCGGAGCATGTCGTCCCCTCCTTCATTTCAGACCTGCCTAACTTACTCACCGACTATACCAACGGCTCCAACGCCGGGTCAACCGAAAGCCGCTCCGGCCCGGCCAGGGCCGAAACGAAACCAAGAGCCCCGCCCCTTTGGGGGACAGGGCTCCGGGTCGCGCCGGTCGCCGGCGGGCCCTAGTTCAGTTTCTCCACCCTAGGCTTGATTTTCGCTTTCTTAATCAGGTCGAAATAGTCCTTTTCGGTGAGTTCTTCGGGCCGCTTGCCGGACATAGCCACGAGCAGGGCCTCGATGACGTTCGTGGCGAACGAGCGACCCTCCATCTCGGGCGTGGTGGTGACGAGGTAGGAGACGCCTTTGGCCTTGAGTTCAGCCACGTCCGCGTCGGTGACCGTGTTGGTGACGATGACCTTGCCGTCCAGGCGCTCCGGCATGAAGCGGTGGATGAAGTGGTAGTCACCGGCCACGATGTCCGCCCACTCATAGACGTCCCGGAACTTCGGTTTGGACTTCTTCTGGCTCTCGCCGGTCGGATAGAGCACGGAGATGGGAAGTTGGGCGGCGATAGGGGCGATGAGGCGGGCGAAGATGTCCAGGGCCCGGAGCGACCAGAGCTTGATGGGCACCTCGAGGATGAAGATGAGGTCGCCCAGCATGACCTTGGCCCCCTGCGCGAAGAAGGCCTCGGCGTGGGCGAACCGGGCAACCCCGGAGACGACGACGACCTTCTTCCCCCGCACCGGGATGCCGTAGACCGGCTCCAGGTCGGCGATGACCTGTCTTTCCAGGGTTTCCTTGACCCCACCCCCGTCGACGATGGGAGTGATCTTGGGGACGGACGCCATCCGCATGGCGTCCTTCAGCATCCACTTCCTCTTGCCGGACCGGACGTAGAAGTCGATACCACCCATGCCGAAGCAGGCGACCTTGCCGTCCAAGTCGTGCAGCATCTCCTTGGCTTTCTCGACGCTGCCGTCGGTCCCGATGCGCTCGATGATGAACTTCTCGCCCAGAAACTCCGCCTCGACCCGCTTGTCGCGGGACGACGAGCCCAAGCTGATGCTCACCACACGTTTCAAGGCCTGCGCCTCCCCTGGGGTCGGGTCGCCTGGGAGCGGTGGGGGTGGAGAGCGGCGGCTCGCCCCTGTGTAAATACTTGTGCACAACCGTGCCGCCAGGGATTCGTGGCTAGACGCGCACTTCCTTCCAGAGGCCGGACCGGAAGCGGATGACCAGGTAGAGGGCGCGCACCACCCAGTCCAGCCCCATGGCCAGCCAGGCGCCGAAAAGACCCATCCTGAGCCACACGACGAAGACGAGGGAGAGGCCGAGCCGCACGACCCAGACGCCGGCCATCGTTATCCAGAGAACGCTCTTTGTGTCGCCCGCACCACGCAGGGCGCCACTTAAGACGAAACCGACGGCCTCGGGAATCTGGGCGAAGGCCACGACCCGTAGGGCGATGACGCCCAGGGCGATGACCGCCGCATCGGGAGTGTAGAGGCGGAGGAGGAAAGCCGGAAAGGCGAAGAAGACAGCCCCCATGGTGCCCATGACCCAGAGGGCCAGGCGGTTGCACTCCCAGCCGCTGGACTCGGCCCGGTCGGGCCGGCGGGCGCCCAGGTTCTGGCCCACCAGGGTGGTGGCCGCGACCGCGAACCCGATGCCGGGCATGTAGGAGAGGGATTCGACGTTGAGGGCCAGCGAGTGGGCGGCGAAGGCCGCGGTCCCGAGACCGGCCACGACGCGGGTGTAGAAGAGCATCCCCAGGCTATTGACGAGCCTCTCCAGGGCGGCCGGGACGCCGATGCGGATGACGCGGCCAACAACCTCAAGATCCAGCTTGAAGAACGCGCTCAACGGGCGGAAGGCTTTCAGGTCGAAGCCGATGGCGGCCCGGCCGGAGAACATGATGGCCAGGAGGACGACGGACCCGATGACCCGGGCCAAGGTGGCCGCCAGGCCCGCGCCCACCACGCCCAGGGCCGGGAAGCCGAGATTGCCGAAGATGAGCACCCAGCAGAAAGCCACGTTGAGCAGGTTGATCATCACGTTGATCCACATCGGCGTCCGGGTGTCGCCGGCGCCGCGCAAGGCCCCCGCCAGGACCATGGACACGTCCATGAAGAGCATGCCGGGGATGAGCCAGAGGAGGTAGCGGGTACCCAGGACGATGACCTCGGGCTCGGCGCCCATGAGGGCGACAATCGGGCGGGCCAGGGGCATGGTAAGAACGGTGAAGACGATGGCTAGACCGACGGCCAGGAGGAAGGATTGGTGGGTCACCCGGGCGGCATCGTCGGGTTTGCCCGCCCCGGTGAACCGGGCGACCAGGGCGGTCGTCCCCGTCCCCAGGCCCATGAAGAACCCCATGACGAGGAAGAAGGGCTGGAAGCTCAGACCGACGGCCGTGATGGCCGCCGCGCCGAGGCGACCGACCATGATCATGCCTACGACCTGGGTCAAGGTGGAAAGGATGTTCTCGGCGAAGACGGGCCAGGCCAGCCGGAAGATGACCCGGCGGACATCGGCGCGGCTCTCGACGGCCACGGCGCCGGAGGCGGTCGGTGGGGCGACTCCTGGCAGGCTGAGGACCTCCTCAAGGCGGGTTCGGGCGCCGGGTCGAAGGACTCCGTGGTCTTCGCGCCCGGCCGGGCGGCTCCTTCGGGTTGCGAAAGGTAGGGAGGGATGGTTGTGGCCGGCTTCACGCGAGTAGGGGGACCGGTCTTCGCCGGAAGCGACAAGGAAGACCGGGTCAACGCCGGTTTCGTCCTGACCGGTAAGGGTGTCCTGGTCGTTGACAGCTTGGTCACGCGGGAGGATGGCCTGGCGCTCCTGGAGGCGGCTCGGTCGGCCGCGGCGGGGGCCGGGGACGGCGCCAAGCCGGCGGTCGTCGCCGTGACGGCCCTGGTCTACACGCACGAGCACAGCGACCACACCATCGGCAGCACCGATTTCCCGCCTTGCGGCGTCCTGGCCAGCGAGGGCACGACCCGCGGCCTGAGGGTCGAGCTCGAGCGGATGGCCGCGGACTTCGCCGGTCGGGGCATCGCTCCCAAGACCCCGACCCTGGTCTTTGAGACGAGAGTCCGGCTACCGTGGGACCCGGAGGTCGTGGTCGCCGAACTCGGCGGGCACGCCGAGGGTTCGAGCGTGGTCTACGTGCCGTCGGCCAAGGTTCTCTTCACGGGAGACCTCGTCTTCCGGGGCCGGGCGGCCTGGGTCGGGGGCATCCGTCCCGAGCGATGGCTCGCGGCCCTCCGGGTCCTGGAGAGCTGGGAGGTCGACGTCGTGGTCCCGGGGCACGGCCCCGTGGGCGGCCGGGAGATCCTGGCCGAACAGCGGGCCTGGCTTGAGTGTTTCCTGGCGCGGGCCAAGGAACTGAGGACCGAGGGCGTGCCGGCGCGGCAGGCCACGGCCATCTTGGGCGACGAGTTCGGCTTCACGGAGCGGCAGCGCGAGAACCTGTTCTTCGGGCTCAGGCGCCGCCTGGGTCTCCGGCACGACGAGGAGGGAGATTCCTCGGGGTGAAGCGGCGCCGAGCGATGACCGCCGAGTCGTCGCCAGTCCCCCCTTGCTGAATAGGATGGTTTGTGGGGGAGGGCTCGGTCATGGGCGTCAGAACCGTCCAGGCCTTCCGTCTGCTCGGGGCCGCCTCCACGGCCACCGCGTTTGCCGAGTGCCTGGACGACCAGGGCAAGACCCGGGAGTACCACGTGAGATTCCGCGAGGACACCCATGCCATGAGGCCCCTGGTCAATGACCTGGTGGCTCACGAGGTGGCCGGAGTCCTCGGTGTCCCGCTCCCAGGCCATTGCCTGGTCTTTCTTCCCCGCCAGTTGGCCTGGGGCCGGGAGATCCGGGAGATCTTGGGCTGGCCGGTGTCCGCCGGTCCGCACTTTGGGGTGGAGCGAGTGGCGCCCGTTCTCGCTGAGCCCGCCCACTCTCTCATTCCCCGGTGCGACAACCGGGAGTCTTTCCCCGGTTACGTGATGCTTAACGCCCTGATGATGAACTACGATGCCCTTCTTCCCCGGAATTTCCTTATCGCGGAGCAGGACGGGAAGCTCATCTACTGGCCGGTAGACTTCGCCTGTTGCCTCGGTACTCCGGAATGGGACGCCACGCTGGTCAGCCACATGCTGGAGCCCAGCCCCGAGATGGCGCCCGAACTCCGGCAGGCCGCGGGGAAGGCGGAGGCCTTCCGGTCGTGGTTTGAACGGCTTGGACGGCTGGACGAGGGAAGGGCCGCCTGGATAGTGGAGCGGATACCGCGGGAGTGGGACGTGCCGCCCGACCAGAGAGAGGCCCTGGGCCGGTTCCTACACGGTCGGGCGGCCGCGCTGCCCCGCATCCTCTTCGCTAACTGGCCGCTGGACTAGCGGTGAAGTACTCCCGCTCCAGGAAGGCCCTGGCTTCCGGCCCGGCGATGATCCCGCGGTCGAAGTCGTACAGGGCGCCGAAGGCCCTCTCGACGTTGTGACGCTGGGAGCGGTGGCAGAGCAGGGTCTCCAGCTTGGTCTCCAGGGTCGTGGCGATGTCGATGACCGCCTCAGCCGGCGTCCCTTCGCCGCCGAGGCTGGCGGACGACTCGGGCGCCCCGCCCATCGGATCGCGGGCGTCGTGGCGCCAGAAGGCCGAGGCCAGGGCCACGTACCACAGGCGCGCCCCCTCCGGGGCGGCTTGACGGAAGGCTTCCAGCGTGAAGCGGTGGATGGCCATGTGGTCCGGATGCCGGTAGATTCCTTCCGGGCCGAAGGTTACCACGGCGGAGGGGCGGTAGCGGGCCATCACCCGGGCGATGCGACCGGCGGCCTCCTCGGGGTCGGCCTCGGCCAACCGGCCGTCGCCGTAGCCGAGAAGGGTGAGCTGCCCGGCGCCCATCGTGCGGCAGGCTCTCCGGAGTTCGGCCGTCCGGACCCGGCCCAGTTCGGCCGGAAGGCACACCGGCGGATCGGGCTGGCTGCCGCGGTCGCCCGGGGTGGCGCAGACGAGGGCCGCCTCGCCGCCCTCCCGCACGTGCCTGGCGACCGTCCCGGCGGTGAAGAACGCCTCGTCGTCCGGGTGGGCGAAAACGAGAAGCAAGCGTCCCGGACAGACGCTGGAGGGGCGCCCCGGGCCGGCGCCGGCCTTAGTTGCCCCCGTCATCGAGACCGGGGTAGAGCGGGAACGACGCGCACAGGCGGGCCACCGTCTCCCGGGACCTCGCCAGGACGGCCTCGTCCTCCGGGGCCAGGAGGGCATCGGCGATGAGGTTGCCGATGACGACCATCTCCTTCGCCCCCATGCCCCGGGTCGTGACGGCCGGCGTGCCGATGCGGATGCCGCTGCCGACCTTGGGGGGCTTGGTGTCGAACGGGATGGTGTTGAAGTTCACCGTGACCTTGGCTTGGGCCAGGACCTTCTCGGCCGCGCGCCCGGTCAGGCCGAGCCCCTCGAGCTTCCCCGCCGTCACATCGATGAGCATCAGGTGGTTGTCGGTGCCGCCGGACACGAGACGGAAGCCGCGGCCCAGGAACGTGGCCGCGAGCTTGGCCGCGTTCCGCTTGAGCCGCGTCTGGTAGGCGCGGAACTCGGGCGTCGCCGCTTCCTTGAAGGCCACGGCCTTGGCCGCGATGACGTGCATGAGCGGGCCGCCCTGAAGGCCGGGGAAGACGGCCTGGTCGATGGATTTGGCGTGCTTCTCCTTGCACAGGATGACCCCGCCCCTAGGCCCGCGCAAGGTCTTGTGGGTCGTCGTGGTCACGAAGTCGGCGTAGGGCACCGGGCTCGGGTGTTCGTCAGCGGAGACTAGCCCGGCGATGTGGGCCATGTCGACCATGAGGAGGGCGCCCACCGCCGAAGCGATGTCCTTCATCCGGGCGAAATCAATGTACCGGGAGTAGGCGCTGGCGCCGGCCACGATGAGGCGCGGCTTGTGCGTGCGGGCCAGGGCCTCGAGGTTCTCGTAGTCTAGGAGTTCGGTGTGTTTGGCGACGCCGTAGGCGATGAAGTGGTAGTACCGGCCCGAGATGTTGAGCGGGTGACCGTGGGTCAGGTGACCGCCGTGAGAGAGATCCATGCCGAGCACGGTGTCCCCGGGCTGGAGCACGGCGAGGTAGACCGCGGTGTTGGCCGAGGCCCCGGAGTGGGGCTGGACGTTGGCGTGCTCCGCCGCGAACAGCCGCTTGATCCGCTCGATGGCCAGGCGTTCGACGACATCGGCGAACTCGCAGCCCCCGTAGTAGCGGGCGCCGGGGAGACCTTCGGCGTACTTGTTCGTCAGGACCGACCCCTGGGCCTCGAGGACCGCGGGGCTCGTGAAGTTCTCCGAGGCGATGAGCTCGAGGTGGTTCCTCTGCCTTGCGAGTTCCGCTCGGATGGCTTCGAAGACTTCCGGATCGACTTTGGCCAGCTCTTCGTTCAAGATCGTCTCCCCTTCTTGGTCCAGCTTCGCCTTCGGTCCCGGCTCCCGGGTCGCCGGGTCTAGCGAGGGCCCAGGGGCGCCCCGTAGTCGATGGCCGCCGCGTCGAGGTCCCGTCCGGTGAACCGGCGCAGCCTTTCGCGCCAGGGGATGGAGGCCCCCGGTCTCCAGTAGGCCGCGCTGACGGCTTCCCAGACTTGCGCGTTGCCCAGGACGTCCGGCCCGTGGTCCTCGGCCAGCGTGCGGTGGGTGGCCGCCGCAATCAGGTCGGCCAGGATGTAGTTCTGTTTGTACATAGGGTACCCCGAAGGAAAGGGTCCCCCCGCCCAGCGGTGCACCGGTCGGGTCGCGGCCAGCGTGAAGCGCGACTCCGTCGCCGCCGCCAGGGCCGTCAAATCCTGATACGGGTCCTGGTAGGCGCCAAGTTCCCAGACCACGTCGGCCGACAGGGTGCGGTGCCTGGCCGCCAGGCGCAGGCCCTGGGCCCGGACGACCGTGGCCGCCAGTTCCTCGTCCAGGCCGAGGCTGCGGAGCCATCCGGGATAGAAGGTGAACCAGCCCCAAACCTCGGCCAGACCTTCGGCCAGGACGCCCGGCTCCTCCTGGAGGAGACGCGAGTTGGCGCCGGCGAAGACGGCGTGGAGGCCGTGGCCGTATTCGTGGAACAGCGTCGAGAAGGACCCGTGCCCGTCCCGGGGATTGGCCAGGATACGGACATCGGTCGGAGGGTCGATGGGTACGCACAGCCCGCCGAAAGGGATGTCCTGGCGGACGATCTTGATGCCGATGGCCACGGGGTCCTGACCGAAGGCCCGGACGAACGCCTCAAGGCTCGGCTCGATACGCTCGCTGGGGAAAACGCTGCTCGGAATGGCGGCGTCCTTCTCCACGAGGTAGGTCACGTCCCAGGGTTCCACGGCGTCGAGACCTTCGGCCGCGGCCGACCTTTCCAGGAACGAGGCCCAGAGGGGAGCGGAAGCGGCCTCGAGCCGCTCGATGGTCTCCATCACCTCGGCGGGGGTCAGGGAGGCCAGAGCAAGGGTGAGTTCGACGAAACCGGCCGCTCCCGCCTCGCGGGCGAGGTGGTTCCGGCGGCGGATGAGTTCGACCGTCGGTTTGGCCAGTTCCATGGACAAGGGAGCGATGGACATCCAGGCCTCCCGGCGCCAGGCCCGGTCGGGCTCGTGGCGGAGGATACGGATGCGCTCGGAATTGGCGATCTCGCCTCCCCGGACGACCGGGCGGAAAGCGATGACCCGCTGCAGGATGTCGTTCTGAAGGGTGTAGATCTCGGGAACGCCCGAGACGCGGGCCTCGGAGATGAGGTCGCCGAGGATGGCCAGCCG
>CALMHV010000324.1 GCA_937863905.1 uncultured Bacillota bacterium | reverse complement strand
ACCCCGTGACCCAGCAGATCACGATCCGCGGAGACTGGACGACGATAGTGCTCACCGTCGGCTCCAGGACCGCCTTCGTCAACGGAGTAGCCGTGCGGCTGGACGCGCCCGCAGTGCTCCTGAACGGCCGCGTCTTCGTCCCGCTACGCTTCATCTGCGAGGCCCTTGGGGCGCAAGTCGACTATCAGCCCTCCACGCGCTCGGCTCGCATCCACTGGTAGGAGCGGGTACGCGTGCGTAGAGGTACTGCGTGGGGCGCGCGGATGGCCCCATGAGCAAGAGCGGTGACAGGTGGCCGGAGGCAACTCCGGCCACCTGTTTTCGTGGCGCCTCCTAGCCGGGACGGCAGGCGGCTTCTTCGAGGACAAGCCTCCCCTTGTAGGCGTCGATCGAAGCCAGGCAGCCAAGGGGCAACGTCCACTTGTCGCGCCCGTGACCACAGGGAAGCCCGCTCAGGACCGGACGGCCCAGTCTGGCGAAGTAGTCGGTGATGACGTCACCGAGGAGGAGTTCCGATGCTGCGGGGACGGCCCGGCCGGGCGGGGTCGCGGCGGTTTCGGGCTTGGGCTCGCAGTTGATCATCTCGCCCAGGGCCACGCCCGCCGCCTGCCCCAGCTTCCCTGACAGCACGAGCTGTCGCAGCATCCGGTCCACCCGGTAAGGTTCTTCGCCCACGTCCTCCAGCATCAGGATCCGCCCGCGCACCTCAAGCTCGTAGGGCGTGCCCAGCAGGCTGGCCACGATGCTCAGGTTCCCGCCGGCCAGGGGACCGGTCGCGCGCCCGGCCCCAACTATCTGGGGCGGAGCGTAGTCGACGGGCATCGGGAGAACGTCGAGCGGCTCGGTGGAGGTCACGGCGCGGAGGAAGCTCTCCAGGGTGAGGCGGGTGAGCCCGTCTCCCAGGCTTTCGACCATCGGGCCGTGGAAGGTGACGAGGCCCACCTGGCGGGCGAAGGCGCAGTGCAGGGCCGTCACGTCGCTGTAGCCGACGAAGACCCTGGGATTGTCCCGCATGGCGGCGTAGTCGACCAGGTTGAGGATGCGCCCACAGCCGTAGCCGCCGCGGACACAGACGATGCCGCGCACGTCAGCGTCGCGCAGGGCCTCGTTGAGGTCCTCGGCCCGGGCCTCGTCTGGGCCGGCCAGGTAACCAAGCTGTTCGCCGACGTGTTTGCCGACCTTGACCCGAAAGCCCTGGTTCTCCAAGACCTTGACGCCACCCGTGAAGGCCGCCTCGTGCACCGGTCCCGCCGGGGCCACCACCGCGATTAGGTCGCCCGCCTTGAGGGGGGGCGGCTTGATCTTGTCACCGGGAAGAGGGTTCAGAGCGCTCGCCACAAGTCCTTACCTCCGAGCTGGACGCCTTCGGCCACGACTCGCCCCGACGTGGCCAGGCGGTCCAGATGGTGTCGTAGCATAAGGTATTCGGATTTCCAGATGCCCGGTAGCTTGGGCGCCAGGGGCCCGTAGATGGGCCAGCGCGCCGCGAGCTCGTCCAAGGTCAGGGGACCCTCGGCGGTCAGGAGCCCCAGGATCCGTTCCTCACGCTCGCCGAAGCGGGCCGTAAAGCCCGGAAGGCGCTCCTTGAAGCTCTCGTAGGAGAGGGGTCTCCGGTGGGAGGTGAGGATGGTGATCCGGTGGCGGCCCCCTCCGCTCGCCTCGTCGACCAGCGCGTCCAGTCGGCGGAGCGAGGCGAGGTAGTCGTCGACGCTGGCGTAGACGTCCCCGTACCAAGGGCCGAAGCTCGCGAGGTCGATGTCGGCGCTGAAGATAACCCGCTCGGCGGGAAACCAGAGACCGGTGTGCCCCGGGGTGTGCCCGGGAAGCCGGAGGACCGCGGCCTCCAGGCCGCCGAAGTCAAGGACCTCGCCGTCGGCCAGTTCCCGGCTGATCGGGGTCGGCGTCCAGCCCAGGCCCTGGCGGAAGACCTTGGCGATGTCAAGACCGGGAAGGTCGAGCCCGGTGAAGCGGAGGAAGCCCTCCTCGGACGTGAAGGCGTCGGCCTCCCCGGCCGGACACCAGAAGACCGGTGCGGGGACACGGCCGTTGCCCCGGACGTGGTCGATGTGATAGTGGGAATTGATGACCACGTCGAAGGGACCCCCGGCCATCACGGCGTCAAGGATACCGTCGCCGGCGCCCGTGTCCACGAGCACGCGCTGGGCGCGCCCTTGGAGGACTACGACATTGCCGAAGGGGAAGCGGCCGCGCCGCTCCCCCTCCACGAAGGATATGCCTGGAGCCACCTCTAGCTGGAGCATAGCCGTAAAGGTTCCCTCCAGCCGGGGCTCCTCCTTCACTTCGCCTTCCGGATGGCCACCTTCACCGCATCGCCTTCGAGGTCGAGGGCCTGGGCGAACCAGCCCCCTGCAGCTTCCTTGGGTGTTTCGCCAAGCCCCTCAGCCGGGGCGGGCACCGGTCCCTCGACGAACGTGTCGGACAAGGTTTCGCCGGCCACGTAGGCCCGGCTGGAGGCCAGGGCCTGCTTGGCATCTCCGGCCGCCTCGTAGACGAGGTCGATGTGGTCCTCGACGTCGAAGCCCACATCCTTGCGCATCCGCTGGATGCGGTTGGTCATCTCGCGGGCCAGTCCCTCGGCC
>CALMHV010000323.1 GCA_937863905.1 uncultured Bacillota bacterium | reverse complement strand
GCCTCGGTGTTCTCGGCCTTGCGGAAGAGGGTCGGCTCGAACTGGACGGCGGCGACCCGGGCCTGCGCCGTTCGGCCGTTGGCCATGCCTACTGGATGACCCCGAGCTTCTTCCCGGCCCGGGCGCAGGCAGCCAGGGTCTGGTCAAGGTCTTCGCGCGTGTGCGTCGCCATCAGGCTGAGACGGATGCGGGACATCCGGCGGGCCACGGCCGGGTAGAAGACCGCGTTCACGAACACGGCCTCCTGGTGGAGGAGGCGGGTCATCTCTTTGACCTTCCAGTCATCGCCGATGATGATCGGGAAGATGGCCGTCTCCGAGAGGCCGATGTCGAACCCGAGGTCGACAAGGCCCTTACGGAAGTAGCGGATGTTGTCCCAAAGGCTCGCCAGGAGTTGGGGCTCGCTGTCGATGACCTCGAGCCCGGCGATGAGGGAAGCCGTGACCGCCGGCGGGAGGGCCGTGGAGAACATGTAGGAGCGGGAGTAGAAGCGCAGGTATTCCACGACGTCGCGGCTGGCGGCGGCGAACCCACCGACCCCGCCCAAGGCCTTGCTCAGGGTGCCGGCGACAATGTCGACCTGGCCCTCGATGTGGTGGTGCTCCGGAGTGCCGTGGCCGTGCTCGCCGATGACCCCGGTGGCGTGGGCCTCGTCGATCATCAGCCGCGCCCCGTGCCGCCGGCAGATCTCGAGCATCTGCGGTACCGGGGCGATGTCCCCGTCCATGCTGAAGACCCCGTCCACGATGACGAGCTTGCCGTTGTACTTCGAACTGAGCCGGGCGAGGGCGCGGTCGAGACCCTCCAGGTTCTTGTGCGGAAAGGTCTTGACCTCGGCCCCGGAGAGACGCGAACCGTCCACGATGCTGGCGTGGTTCAGCATGTCGTTGAAGATTATGTCGCCCTCGCGGGCCAAGCCCGCGATGATCCCCACGTTCGATGAGTACCCGGCCGGGAAGATGATGGCGTCCTCGCTGCCCTTGAAAGCGGCCAGCTTCTGCTCAAGCTCACGGTGAAGCTCAAGGGTGCCCGCGAGAAGCGGCACGCTGCCCGCCCCGGCCCCCCACTTCGAGTAGGCCGCCAGACCCGCGGCCACGACCTTCGGGTGCGTGGTCAGGCCGAGGTAGTTGTTGGAGGCCATCATGATCATCTCGCGGGGCTTCCCGGTGAACTGGTCGAGGATGACGACGCGGTTCCGGCAGGACGTCAGGAGCAGACGCCTCACGGCGTAGTGTCCGGCCTTCTTCTGGGTCTCGATGAAGTCGGCGAAGGCGCGGGTCTTGGCGAAGAGATCCGGGTCCGGGAGGTTGTAGAAGTCGGCCAGGCTGAGTTCCTTGGGGCGGTCCGCGGCAGCGCCGGCGGTCTTGGCGTTGACGGCCATGTCGATACCTTCCTCCGTGCACAACTTTGTGCTCACCCCATTATAACGCATCGAGCGGCCGCTGGGAGCCCCCCGCACGGAAGTCTCTCCAGGCGCGGCCGATGATAGCGAGGGCATCGCCAGCCGGCGAGCCCCGACCGAGAAAGGCCCGGCCACCTAGGATGCAGCCCCAATTATGGGATGAGCTGGCAGGGAGTTCCTCCCGGCCGGCGAAGGGGGCTAGACCCTGTCGGAAGCGCGGTGAGGGCGTGGAAACCGTCCAGGCCTACGCCGCGCTACGGTCCGCCTCCGGCCGGAGCCGGTTCGACCCTGGCGCTCCGGTCACCACGGCCAACGTGCGGGAATTCCACGCCGACCCGGAGACAAGGGCGACAGCGGCGCGGATACTGACGGCCCTCGGCTTCACCGTGACGGGTTCCGGCCCGCTGGGAGTCAGCTTTTCCGGCCCGGCCGACCTGGTCGAGCGCATCTTCAGGGTCACGCTCGCCTGCCCCCCGCCCGCGTCGCTCTCCATCCCCGATGAGCTTGCCCCAGTCGTCGAACGCGTCTCACTGTCGGGGGAGGTGACCTTCTGGGACCCCACGACCCGCCGCGGTTCAGTAGCCGACAAGGAGTGATAGCCGTGTCGATGTTGGAGAGGCAGACGGTTTTGGCTCACGCGTACGTGGCCTTGCGCCCCGCCCCCGGGAAAGCGCGCCCCGACTCCATCACGCTGGAGAACATCCGGCAGTGCCACGCGAGCGAGGACATGGTCGAGAAGGCGGCGCAGACGCTCGAGAGGGAGGGCTTCAAGGTCACGGGCAGGTCACCGCTCGGCCTTTCCATCGCCGGCCCGTCCGAGCTGGTCGCTAAGGTCTTCGGCACACCGCTTGTCCGGACCGCCTACCACCCCATCGAGGGCCCGCCCGCCCGAATGCGGAAGCTCCAGGCGGTCACCCATTTCGAGCCCCAGGCGGAACTGGTCGTGCCTGAACACCTGAAGGACCTCGTGGAGAGCGCGCGGATGGCCCCCAAGATTATTTTCTACGGGACCGCCGACGCGCCCGCCCTCCCCTACCACCACCTGGACGTCCCAGAGGACGTGGCCCGCCTGATTGACGCCCACGCCGCGCACGACCATGGCTTCACCGGAACCGGGGTCCGGCTCTGCGTCATCGACTCCGGCTTCCACCCGCACGAGTGGTACGCGGCTCACGGTTTCGCCATCACGCTCCTCGGCACGAACACGCCGGATGACGACTGGTACGGCCACGGGACCGGCATCACGACCAACGCCATGGCCGTGGCGCCCGGCGCCCAGTTCTTCGGAGTCAAGCTGATGGACATCTCGGCCACCGCCGCCTTCCAGCTGGCCCAGACGGCTAGCCCGAACGTCATCACCTGCTCGTGGGGGGTCAGCCCTTACGACCCGAACCTCCGGGCGGAGATTCTCAACGCCATCGCCGGCGGGGCGACCGTCTGCTTCGCCGTCGGAAACGGCGGACCCGTGGGCTGGCCCGGCTCCATGCCCGAGGTCGTGTCGGTCGGCGGCGTCTACATCGACGAGCATGGAACGATGCAGGCCTCCAGCTACGCTTCGTCGGGGGCCGTCGTCCCGCCCGGGAGCCCGCCGGGAACACCGGCGCAGCAGTTCCCCCATGTCTCCGGCTTGACCGGGATGGCGCCGATGGGCATCTACATCGCCATACCGACCCAAGACGGGTCGAGCTGTGATTCAACCTTCTACGCCGGAGGGGCGGCCTTCCCCAACGGTGACCAGACCCCGAGCGGCGCCGACGGCTGGCTGGCGGCCAGCGGCACCTCGAGCGCCTGCCCGCAGGTGGCGGGAGTGGCCGCTCTCATCCTCCAGGCCAACCCGGCGTTCACCCCCGCCCAGGTCCGGACGGCTCTGGAGCAGTGCTGTCGCGACGTCACCGCCGGCGCCAGCGCCAGCGGACAGGCAGCCGGTCCGGGCACCGACCCGGCCACCGGGGTCGGCCTGGTCAGCGGGTTCATCGCCGTCAACCCGGTCGACGTGTGGTGCAAAGACTCGGCCGATGACAACGGCTGCGTGCCGGACACCTACGACTGGCCCTGGACCTCGCCGGACGTCTGGGTCCGGGCGGCCGACGACCACGGCCCCGACGTCAACTACGCCCCGGAGCACGGCCAGGCCAACTACGTCACCGTCCGGGTGCGCAACCGCGGGCGCCTGCCGGCGGCGACGGTGAACGTCCGGCTCTACTGGGCCGACCCCAACCTGGCGATAACCTGGCCGGCGGCCTGGCAGACCTCGGGCCTCCTGGTGGGAGGCGTACCCGGGAACCTCAGAACGGTAGGACCGGTCGCGGCGGGCGGCGAGATCGAGACGGAGGCCTTCGAATGGTGGCCGCCGGACCCGCTCGCCCTGTCGCACCCGGACACCGACTACGGTCACGCCTGTCTCCTGGTGCGGCTCGAGTGCGCCCAGGACCCCATCGTCCATGAGGGCGACCTGGCCGGGGACAACAACATCGCCATGCGCAACATCCACATCGTCGATGTCCTGCCGGACACTCTCTACACCTACGAGATAGGTGTCGGGGCCATCAAGGGCCTGGAGGGCAAGGCCGTCCTGACCATCGACAGGACGGGCGCTCCCGCCGACGTGACGATCAAGCTGAAGCCCCTCACCTTCCGCGCCCCGGGGAGCACCAAGTTCCCGGCCAAGGCGGTCGAGGCCGTGCGGCGTATCGACAACATCACCGCCAAGGTTCACACCGAGCCCCTGAAGCTCGTTCGCGGGGCCAGGCAGCGCATCGGCGTGACCATCAAGGCTTCGCCCAAGGCCTGCGCGGGAGACAAGTATGTGGTCCGGGTCAACCAGACCGTGGGCGGGAGACTCACCGGACACGTCACCCTGGTCGCGAGGGTCGTCGACAAGGCGCCCTACGTGGGTGACCGGGGCACCAAGGTCGTCCACAAGTGGGGCTGTGCCGAGATAGCCAAGATAGGCGCGGCGAAGAAGGTCGTCCTCCGGACGATGAACACGGCCAAGGCCCTCCGGTACCACCCCTGCCCGAACTGCAAGCCGTAGCGCCCGGAGGAACGCCGCTCCCGGCGCGGAATGGCGCATCCGGCGAGGAGGGGCCGCCTCCGGCTCCTCCTTGCCGCACGCAGATCGCCGTCGCTCCGCGACGGAAGGGGAGGCTGCAGCATGCCCATATCGGAGGTGGTCGTGAAAGACGTCCCGGAGATGCAGGTCGTGGGAGTCCGTAAGGTCATCGCCGTCCGCGACATCGGGACGCTGTTTGGCGAGGCGGGGCGGCAGCTGAGGTCGAAGCCGGCCGGACCGCCGATGGCCATCTACCACGACAAGGAATGGAACCCCGAGAAGGCCGATATCGAGGTCGTTTTCCCGGTCACCGTGAGGGGCCAGCAGACCCTGCCGGCCACTAAGGTCGCCTCGGTCACGCATCTCGGCGCCTACGAGGACTTCGGGCCGACCTACGCGGCCATCTTCGGCTGGATGAGCCGGGAGGGTTATGTTGTCGCCTATCCCCCTCGGGAGATCTACCTGGTCGGTCCGGAGAGCGGCCGGAAGCCCGAAGAGTACGTGACCGAAATCCAGGTGCCCATCAGGCCTGCCTAGGCCCTGGGCCGCATCCGGTCGAGGTAGGTCTGAAGGAAGACCGTCGCCGCCCCGCGGTCGA
>CALMHV010000322.1 GCA_937863905.1 uncultured Bacillota bacterium | reverse complement strand
GTTCGGGCCGACGGCGACCATCACGTCCACGGCGCGGCTTTCGATGAGCTGGCGGCGGAGTTCCTGTTCGGAGGAGCGGGCGTCGGAGGCGGAGTTGGCCATGACGAAGCCGGCGCGGCCCTTTTCATTGAGCGCGGAGTGGAAGAGTTGAATCCAGAGGTAATTGGCGTTGTCGGTGCGCGGCAGGCCGAAGGGGAAGCGGCGGCCCGGTCCGACCATGTCTTTCAACCGCTCCTTGTCCACGGCGTTGACGTTGAACGGCGGGTTGGCGAGGACGAAGTCGAAGCGGCCGGTGGCGTCGTGCGGGTCGTCGTAGTAGCTGTTGATGTTGCCGCCGTGTTTGATTTCGCCTTCGAGGCCGTGGACGGCGAGGTTCAGGCGGCAGAGGCGGCCGGTTTCGTCGGTTTTCTCGACGCCGTGGATGGAGAGTTCGGCGGCGGGATTCTTCTTATGCTCGGAGACGAAGCGCGCCGAGGAGACGAACATGCCGCCCGAACCGCACGCGGGGTCGAGGATGCGCCCGTGATAGGGCTCGATGACTTCGGTGAGGAGGCGGACGATGCTGCTGGGGGTGTAAAATTCGCCGCCGCCCTGGCCCTCGCTCATGGCGAACTCGCCGAGGAAGTATTCGTAGATGCGCCCGAAGGCGTCGTAGTCCAGCGAGGCGGGAATCTCGGAGACTTTCTTGAGCAGTTCCTTGAGGAGGGTGCTGGTGAAGAGGTTGTAGGTCTTGGGCAGGACGCCGGCGAGCTGCGGGTTGTGCTTCTCGATGTCGCGCATGGCGGCATTGACCTTCGCGCCGATGTTCTCGGCTTCGGGGCGGTTGAGCAGGTAATCGAACCGCGCCTCGGCGGGCAGATAGAGGATGCCCTCGGCGTGATAGGCGGCGGGTTCATCCACGCGGCTGCCACGGCGGGCGGAGGCACTGGCTTTTTCCAGCTTGGCGCGCTGGGCGGCGAAGCGGACTTCGGCGAAGCGCAGGAAGATGAGGCCGAGGACGGGCGCGGAGTATTCCTGGGACTTGAGGCCGGAGTTGGCGCGGAACTGGTCGGCGGCGTCCCAGAGGCG
>CALMHV010000321.1 GCA_937863905.1 uncultured Bacillota bacterium | reverse complement strand
CCGGCCGCCGCCGCCAGGACGTTCGCGTGGAGCTTGAGGCCGATGACGAATTCCGAGCCCGCCGGCACCAGGGCGGCCTGCTTGGGCCCCACTAGGCTTACGAGGTCGGGACTCCCCATCTTCTCACGAAGCCTGGCCGCGGCCGGGAAGTCTGGTCCCCAGACCGCAAAGACGCGGATACGATAGCCCCTCCGGAGCAGTTCCCGGCCGACCGCGGCCAGTTCGTCCTCGACGCGGGCTTCGTTTCCCCCGTAGACCCGACCGTAGGCGGTGCCCCAGTTGACACCCACCACCCCGGCGGCGGCGCTCTTGCCGGCGGCGGCTTCGCTCTGGTCGGCGGGTCGCGCCAGAATTCCGGGGTCGCCGGAGACCTCCACTCGCGCCGGGTCGGCCCCGGCGGCAATCAGGAGCCGACGGGTCAGGGGGCCCCGGACTCCGGCGTAGGCGCCCCGCCCGATGACCGCCTGCAGCGTCTTCTCGAAGGCCGGGCTCACCAGCGTCGGCCGCGGCCCGGCGTCGGCCGGCCAGCCCTCGCCGGAGGCGGTCTCGGCCCAGCCTTTCGGCCCCAAGCGCTCCTCCTCCCCCAGCAGAATCTCGGCCACCTTTCGTGGATGCCAGTCCAGGCCGGCGCCCCAGACCATGGCCTTCTTGCCGAGGGCCAGGGCCCGCTGGAGGGTGTCGACGTACCCCGGAAGGATGAGGGAACCCCCGCCGAGGACCACCAGGTCGTACGGTTCGAGGTTCCCGACATCGAGACCGGGCAGCGTCGGCGTGACACGATACTCCGGGGTCAGGCGGCGGGCGAGATCCGCGAAAACCTGCCACATGATGTCGTCGCCCAGATTGCCGAAGCCTAGCCAGCCGATGTAGAGAGCCCTCGCCCTACTGGTGGACGCGGACACTCTGCACCACCCGGCTCCTGGGGGAGCTGGGACGCCCCTCGGACTCGGCCAGGACAGCTTCGTAGACCCGGGCCGTCAGAGCGGCCATCACCTTCACATCGAAGACCTTCTCGGCCGTCTCCCGGGCCTCGTGCCGCAGCCTGGCCAGAAGGGCGCGGTCATCGTACAGGGCGCCAAGGTCCCGGGCGAGGGTCTCGGGGTCGGGGTCCGGGAAGGCGTATTGGGCAAAGGCGTCCATGGTGTAGCCGTCCTCGGTGAACCACTGGGGACCGACCCGCCCTCCGTACCCGTGGGCGAGCAGGAACCCGACGTTGCCGCAGCCCATCGCCTCGCGCAGGGACCGGCCGTGCCCGAAGGCCACCTGGCCCCACTGCAGGTGGGCAACGGGGTCGTCCGACCAGCCGCACGCCTCCAAGGCTTCCGCCGTCGAGCCGACGGCGTAGCCGACGCGCCGGGCCTCGATGTCCCGCCCGGTCACCCGGAGAGCTTGGATGGCCTGGTCGAGAGGCTGGAGCCCCCTGGCGTCTTCGCGGTCGTACCGCCCGAACCAAAGGACCCGGAGGGGGCCGGCCGCCCCCGATTCGAGGTCTGTCGGACGGAAGCGGTCGACGTCCACTCCGTTTTGAATCACGTCGAGCTTACCAAGGAGCCTCGGACCGGCGCTCTTGGCCTGGGCCTGGCCGACGGCGATGAGGCGCGAGGCGTAGCCGAGGGGCGCGGGGTAGAGGGCCAGCCAGTCCTTGACCGAGTGCAGGGTGATGACGAGGGGCCGGTGGAGATAGACGGCGACCTCGTAGGCCGTGACGAAGGTGCGCGGGGAATGGGCGTGGATGAGGTCTATCCCCTGTTCTTGCACGAAGGCCGCCAGTTCGAAGGCGTTCTCGTAGAAGCGGATGGGGCGGGCCGCCACCGGCGTGAGGAGAGAGCGGTCGTTGTCGATGTTCCCCACCACCGGCACTCCGACGCAGACCCCGACACCGAAGGCCTCAAGCTGCGTGGCCAGATCGAGGACATGGGTCAGAAGCCCGCTCCGCACCAGGATGGTGGTCAACAGGACGCGCACCGCACCGCCCCCTCCACCATGCTATGGTCTGCCAGGGGGAACGTGCGGGCGTCGCTAGCCGGCCGGTTCCAGCGTGAACGTGGCCCGGGCGAATCGCTCCGTGGTGCAGCGTCCGCCGGTGACGGACACCTTCTTGCCGTCGACCTCGACCCCGCGGAGGGTAGCCCCGTGGAGGACCAGGACGACCTCCCGGTACGGCCAGGGGTACCCCCTCCCCCCTCCCCCGGACCCCGCCTCCTCCCAGAGGAGTTCGAGACGCGGACCGTCGCGGCGGAGCCGGAAGCGGTCGAGCCGTCCGGGCCCGTAGCCGTCCCCGCTGTCGGTGTAGAGGTCGGCCCGTCCCTCGTCGCCCGCCGCCGGCGGATAGACGTGCAGCGTGATGGTGGTCGAGACCCGGCGCGCGGGGCCGGAGGCCGGGGCCTTCGCCGGCAGCACCGTTCCCGCCCTGACCAGGAGGGGCAGACGAGCGAGCGGCGCCTCCAGGCGGATGCGGGTGGGCCCCTGGAAGGGCCTGTCCGTCCAGTAGTCGTACCACAGCCCCGGCGGGACGGGAATCTCGCGCGAGGTTGCCCCCTCCTCGAGCACGGGCGCCGCGAGGAGGGCGTCGCCGACGAGGAAGGCGTCCTCGCTGTCCTCTCCTCCCGCCCAGAAGAGCGGCCTCACCACCGGCCAGCCTCTCTCGGCCGCCTCCCACGCGACCGTGTAGACGTAGGGCATGAGAGCGTAGCGGAGGCGGATGGTCTCCCGGGCGATCGTGGTGTAGGGTTCGCCGTAGCTCCAAGGCTCCTGGTCCGGGCTGGCGACCATGGTGTGGCTGCGAAAGAAGGGCATGAAGGCGCTCATCTGGAGCCAGCGGATGTAGAGTTCGGGCGTCGGGGTCCCCACGAAGCCCCCGACGTCACTCCCGACGAAGGGAACCCCGGAGAGGCCAAGGCCCAGCAGCGTGACCAGGGTCTGCCGGAGGCAGTCCCAGTCGCTCCTGACGTCGGCGTTCCAGACCCAGGCGTACCGTTGAACCCCCGCCCACCCGGAGCGCGAGACAAGAAACGGCCGGCGTTCCGGGTCGAGGAGCCGGAGCCCCTCGTACCCGGCCTGGTCCATGAGAAGCCCGTAGATGTTGTGCACGGCCCGGTGATCGCCAACGGCGTGACGGGCGGGGAGCGGCAGGGTCGGCTGTCCGGCGGAGACGAAGGCCGCCGGTTCGTTCATGTCGTGCCAGAACCCGGCGACCCCGGCGTCGAGGAGACGCCGGTACTGGCTGCCCCACCACGCGCGGACGTCCGGGACGGAGAAGTCCGGGAAGGCGCAGGGGCCCGGCCAGACCGGGGCGATGGCCAGCCGCGCTTCGTAGCCGGCGATGTCGGACGAGACCGCCAGGCCACCCGCCGGCGTAGCCTCCTCCGGCAGGGTCACGAAGGCCCGGCGCTCGAGACCCTCGCGGTAGAGGTAGTACCCGGGGTCCTTCTTCACCCCGGGGTCGATGATGGTCACCAGGCGAAGACCCTGCCGGCCCAGGTCCTCGGCCAGACGCCCGAGGTCCGGGAACCGGCGCTCGTCCACGGTGAAGACCCGGTAGCCGTCCATGTAGTGGATGTCCAGGTGGATGGAGTCAACCGGTATTTGGTGGCGCTCGAAGTCGGCGGCCAGGCGCCGGACTCTCTCCTCCGGGTAGTAACTCCAGCGGCACTGGTGGTAACCCAGGGCCCAGAGCGGCGGGAGCGGAGGCTTCCCGGTCAGGTCCGTATAGCGCTCGACGGCCCGCGCGGCGGGACCGGGAACCAGATAGTAGCGGAGGCCGCCCCCGGTGAAGCGGTGCTCCAGGACACCGGAGTCGGTCCGACCCATGTCGAAGAGCCCGGGGTGCGGGTTGGCGTAGAAGGCGAGGTAGCCCGGGTCGCCGCGGCTGCCCCCGCGGCTCAGGTAGACAGGGAGGCAAAGGTAGAGGGGGTCTTGGCCCGGTCCGTAGCCGACACTCGGGTCGCGGTTCCACATCCGGTATAGGCCGCCGCGCAGGTCCAGCGGAGCGGCGCGCTCACCTAGGCCGTGGAGCCGTTCCCCTGGGGCCAGGCGGACGAGATGGCGGACGGAGTCGCCGGCAAAGAGCGGCGGCTGCTCCTCGCGGAGAATCCGACCGGCCTCAGCCAGGGTGAGGGCGCCGTCAGGTGAGAGCCGGACCTCGAGATCGGCCGAGCGCACCACCCAGCCGCCCAAGCCGCCGGCCCGTTCCCCCGGCTTCTCCTCCACCGTGACGGCCACGGCCGGCCAGTCGCGCTCCGGCAGGGGTAGCCACGACGGCGGCTCCCGCCAGGTCACCTCCAGGAGGTCCGGCGCGAGGAAAGCGAGGGAGAGTTCGGCCTGCTCGAAGCGCACCCGGAGGCCTCGCGCTGTCCGAGCGGCCTCCAGGGCCTTTCCCGGTCCCGTCCAGCCGCGGTCGGCCCAGCCGTCTTCCCAGGGCATCGGTTCGGGCGACGGGAAGCGGCGTTCGAGCCGGTCCCGCTCGCCCGTGTACCGGATGAGGGCCACGAGGTTCGAGAAACCGATGGTCGTGAGAGCCTCCTTGATGCGCCGGACCAGCTTCATACCCACCCGACCTCCCGGGCCTGCGGCCAGACCACTGACTGGGCAGTAGGTTCCCCGGCCGGAGGGCGGAATCCTGGCCTACTCC
>CALMHV010000320.1 GCA_937863905.1 uncultured Bacillota bacterium | reverse complement strand
GTCCCCGCCTCCGGCGCCCTCGTACCGGCGCCCGATGACGACAAAGGGAACCGGGAACGTGGTGTGGGCCGTGCGGGCCTGCCCGGTGTCACGGTCGATCATCTGCTCCGCGTTGCCGTGGTCGGAGAGGACGAGGGCCACCCCGTCCCTGGCCAGGACGGCCGCCACGACCCGGCCCGCCACTCGATCCGTGGCCTCGATGGCGCGGACGGCGGCGTCAAAATCGCCGGTGTGGCCGACCATGTCGGCATTGGCGAAGTTGAGGACAATGAGGTCGTACTCGTTCGACTCGATCCGCTTGACGGCCTCGGCCGCCACCTCCGGCGCGCTCATCTCCGGCTTCCGGTCGTAGGTCGCCACCTTCGGCGACGGGATGAGGACCCGGTCCTCCCCGGGGAACGGCGCTTCCCGGCCGCCCGAGAAGAAGTAGGTGACGTGTGCGTATTTCTCCGTCTCGGCGATGCGGAGTTGCCGAAGCCCGGCCTTCGACACGACCTCCCCCAGCGTGTCCCGGACGTCCTCCGGCGCGAAAACCGCCGGCACGGGGAAGGTGGTGTCATACTTGGTCATCGTCACCAAGCGCAGTTCGAGGTAACCGCCGGGGCGAGGGAAACCGTCGAAGGAAGGCAGGATGAAGGCCCGCGTCAGTTGCCGCGCCCGGTCGGGGCGGAAGTTGAAGAAGACGACGACGTCCCCGTTCCGGATGGGCGCCGCCGGGGCGCCGCCCTCGCCCACGATCACCGTCGGTTCGACGAATTCGTCGGTCTCCCCGCGGGCGTAGGCGACCTCGACGGCCTCCCGGGCCGACCCGGCCCGCCGGCCCTCGCCGGCAACCATGGCCCGGTAGGCCTTCTCCGTCCTCTCCCAGCGACGGTCGCGGTCCATGGCGTAGTAGCGGCCGCTCACCGTGGCTATCCGTCCCACGCCCGTCCGGCTGATGACCGCCTCGAGGGTGGCGATGTCGGGTAGGGCGCTTCTCGGCGGGACGTCCCGGCCGTCGAGGAAGACGTGCACGGCGACATCCCGGACGCCGTTTCGCGCCGCCATGTCGAGAAGGGCGAAGAGGTGCTCCTGGTGGCTGTGAACGCCTCCGGGCGAGAGAAGCCCAAGGAAATGGAGGGTCCGACCGGCGGCGGCGCTCATGGCCTCAAGGAGAACCGGGTTGCGGAAGAGTCCGCCGCTGGTGACGGCCCGGCTGATGCGGGCCAGGTCCTGGTAGACGACTCGCCCGGCGCCGAGGTTGAGGTGACCGACGTTCGAATTGCCCATCTGGCCCGCGGTGAGGCCGACCGCCTCTCCGGCGCAGGCAAGGCTGGTGTGCGGGTAGGTGGAGAACCAACGGTCCATGTTCGGGGTCCTGGCCCGGCGGACGGCGTTGCCGTTGACGTCGGGGGCCAGACCCCAGCCGTCCAGGACGACCAGGACGACCGGACGCGGACGGTCCTGGGTTTCGCTCACTCGACGACCTGCCGGACGATGGCGACGAAGGCGTCGGCGTCAAGCGAAGCCCCGCCGACCAGGGCGCCATCGATGTCGGGCTGCCTGGAGAACTCGCGGGTATTGTCGGCCTTCACGCTACCGCCGTAGAGAAGCCTCGTGGCGGCCGCGATCTCCGGGCCGACCAGGTCGCCCAGCACGCCCCGGATGAAGCGGGCGACTTCCTGGGCATCGGCGCCCTTGGCCGCCCGCCCGGTCCCGATGGCCCAAACCGGCTCGTAGGCCACGGCCAAATGGGGGGGCGCGCCGCCGGCGAGGGCTCCTCGGAGCTGCCCGCCGATGACCGCCTCCGTCCGACCGGCCTCCCGCTCCTCCCAGGTCTCGCCCACGCAGAGGATGGGCCGGAGCGAGTGACGCCCGGCGGCGGCCAGCCGCCGGCGGACGGTCTCGTCGGTCTCCCCGAAGGACTGGCGCCTTTCCGAGTGGCCGATGATCACATGGCTACAGCCAAGCTCGGTCAGCATGGGGCCGGAGACCTCGCCGGTGAAGGCGCCCTTGTCCTCCCAGTGGAGGTTCTGGGCGCCGAGGAGAAGCCGGCCTCTGATGGCCCGGCCCACGGCGTCCAGAAGGGTGTAGGGCGGGCAGACGACGACGTCGACCGTCGAGCCGAGGCCGGGAAGGCCGTCGGCCACGCCGCGAGCCAGGGTCACACCGTCGGCGACTGTCCCATGCATCTTCCAGTTCGCGGCCACCAGGGGGCGCCGGGGTTCGGGCATGACGCGCAACTCCGTTCGCTCGCAGACTCTACGGGCTCTCCTCCAGGCAGGCCACGCCGGGCAGGACTTTCCCTTCCATGAACTCGAGGGAGGCGCCGCCGCCGGTCGAGAGGTGGCCGACTTTGTCGTCCAGGCCCAGTTCGGTCAGGGCCGCCGCGGAATCGCCTCCGCCAACCACGGTGAAGCCGGGACAACCGGCCACGGCCCGGGCCAAGACGCGTGTGCCGGCCATGAACGGCTCGAACTCGAAGACCCCGACCGGCCCGTTCCAGAACACCGACCCGGCGGACCGGACAACCTCCGCGAAGCGGGCCGCCGAGGCGGGTCCCATGTCCATGGCCCGCCAGCCGGCGGGAACGTCGGGCGGGCTGACCACGCGCCGGGAGGCCTCGGCCGAGAAGGCCTCGGCCACGACGAGGTCGTCCGGCAGGAGCAAGGTCTTGCCGAGGCGGGTCGCCTCCTCCGTCACGCGGCGAGCCTCCCCGGCGAGTTCAGGTTCGACCAGGGAGTCGCCCATGGTCCGCCCGGCCGCCAGGAGAAAGGTGTTGGCCATCGCCCCACCCACGACGAGCGTGTCGACGAGGCCCAGGAGGTTCCGGATGACGCCTAGTTTGTCGGAGACCTTGGCCCCACCCAGGATGGCCACGAACGGGCGGGCCGGGCTAGCGAGCAGGCGCCCGAGGGCCTCAAGCTCCGCCTGCATCAGGAGGCCGGCCACGGCCCGCTTCACGTGCCCGGCCATGACCGCCGTCGAGGCGTGGGCGCGGTGCGCCGCCCCGAAAGCGTCGTTCACGTAAATGTCGGCGAGGGAGGCCAGGGCCCGGGCGAACTTGTCCTCGCCCGCCTCCTCCTCGGCGTGGAAGCGAAGATTCTCGAGGAGGAGAACCTCTCCGTCGCGCAGCGCCGCCGCCGCGGTCTCGGCCTCGGGGCCGACGCAGTCCACGGCCGTGGCCACCGGCCGCCCGAGGAGTTCCGACAGCCGCCGCGCGACGGGGGCCATCCGGAACTCCGGGGCCACCTTGCCCTTCGGCCGCCCAAGGTGCGAGGCCAGGACGACTCGGGCCGAACGTTCGGTAAGGTAGCGGATGGTCGGGAGAGAGGCCCGGAGGCGTGTGTCGTCGCTGATGCCCTCCGGGCCCAAAGGCACGTTGAAGTCGACGCGGACGAAGACCCGGCGACCGCGGTACTGGCCGCCGGGCAAGTCCCGCACGTCAAGACGCCGGGAAGCCATCCTCCTACAACCCCTTGCTCACCACGAAGGCCACAATCTCAACCAAACGGTTGGAGTATCCCCACTCGTTGTCGTACCAGGCCAGGACCTTGGCCATGCGCTCACCGATGACCATGGTCGAGAGACCGTCGACGATGGCCGATTTCGGGTTGCCCTTGAAGTCCACGGAGACAAGTTTCTCGAAGGTGATGTCCAGATACCGGCCGAGCGGGCCGGCCGCCGCGCGCTGGAAGGCCGCGTTGATGGTCTCCTCCGTCACCGGCCTGGCGAAGTTCGCGACCAGGTCCACGATGGACACGGTCGGGGTCGGCACGCGCAGGGAGAAGCCGCTGAGTCGCCCCTTGAGTTCGGGGATGACGGCGCCGATGGCCTTGGTCACGCCGGAGGAGGTCGGGATGATGTTCTGGGCCGCGGCCCGGGCCCGTCGCAGGTCCTGGTGGGGCAGGTCGAGGATGCGCTGGTCGTTGGTGTAGGCGTGGATCGTCGTCATCAAGCCGTACTCAAGGCCGAACTCGTCGTGGAGAACCTTGGCCACCGGGGCCAGGCAGTTCGTCGTGCACGAGGCATTGGAGATGATGCGGTGACGGGCCGGGTCGTAGGCCTTCTCGTTCACGCCCAGCACGATGGTGACGTCCTCGTTCTCGGCCGGGGCCGAGATGATGACCTTCTTCGCCCCGCCCTTGTCGATGTGGACGACGGCCTTCTCGGCCTTGGTGAACAGGCCCGTCGACTCGACGACCACCTCGACCCCCAGGTCGCGCCAGGGCAGTTCCGCCGGGTCCTTCTTCGCGAGGACGGCCACCTTGCGACCATCGACGGTGATGCCGTCCGGTTCAGCCTGCACTTGTCCGGGGAAGACGCCGTAGTTGGTGTCGTACTTGAAGAGATGGGCCAGGGTCTTGGGGTCCGCGATGTCGTTGACCGCCGCGACCTCGATGTCCTTTCTCTCAAGGGCGATACGGAGGAACTGGCGCCCGATGCGCCCGAAGCCGTTTATCCCTACGCGGACGGGCATTCTGGACCCTCCTTTCGGCTGGAAGACCGCTCGCCGGCCCGACCCTCTTCGGCTTGGAGCCAACGCCGCTTGGACGACGGGAGTTGCGGGCAGCGGCCACTTCGAGGGTAGCGCCGGAAAATCCTGCCGGGACAACCAGGCCGCCCGACCGCCCGACCGCCCGGGTCTCCTT
>CALMHV010000319.1 GCA_937863905.1 uncultured Bacillota bacterium | reverse complement strand
TGGTCTGTCTCACATTCCTCCGAGCAAAATCACGGTCAAGTTCCGTTGCCTTCCGCCCCCCTTCCACCGGTTCAAGTTGAGTGGTCTAGAGCCCGACGCGCCCGCTTTCCCGGCAGCGCTGGTAGGCCCGGAAGGCCACGGCGACGTCAAGACTGGCCAGCCCCTGGGAGATGATGAGCACACGCTGACCCGGGGAGGTGCGGCCGGGGTGCTTCCCCGCCAGCACCTCGCTGAACGTGGCGGCCACGCGCCCCGGGGCATCCTGTCCGTAGCAGGACTCAAGTTCCGGCTTCAGTTGCTCTCGGCTGTCCACGACGACCAGGTCGGCCGCCCGGAAGAGGTCCGGGCCGGGCTCGGCCGTCTCGAGGCTGGCCACGACCGCCCCGGGGCCGATCCAGTCGGCCGACAGCAACGACTGCCCCGCGCTTGTGCAGGTGAGAACGAGGTCGGCGCCCTCCACCGCGTCCCGGACGGACGCGACCGCGACCGCGCGGAGGCCCATCTCATCCCGAGCCTGCCGGGCCAGGGCCCCGCGGGTCACCTCGCGCCGCGAGGCGATGCGGACGTCCTTGAGGTCAAAGAGGTGCCGGTAGTAGGTGAGGGCGGCGGCGGCGAGACGACCCGCTCCGACCAAACCAAGGGTGTGACCCGCCGCGCCGGTCGGAGCCGCCAGCTTCCTGGCGACCACGGCCATAACCGCCACCGTGCGCTGGGTGTAGTTCCAGGTCTCGTCCACGATGGCCAGGGGGAGGGCTGTGGCCGGGTCGATAAGCACAATCCACCGGGTCGCGCTGCCGGTGCTCTCGTCGGACTGATGGGCGACGAGCCTGACCCCGGCCACCGCGGCGCTCCCTCCGGTTTTCGAGGCCACCTCCAAGACACAGGCCTTGAGGTGGTAGTGGTTCGACAGGCGGTCGGCCATCTTCATGTTCCTTGGTTCCGACCACCGCACGCCACCCTCCGCGTCGGCCAAAAGCGTGTCCTCGATGGCGCCGATGACATCGGCAACGCCAAGGACGCGCCGGCAATCAGCCTCAGAGATGAACAGGGGTGCAGGCATCCGCTCGTTCTCCTCCCCGTGGACTTCCCTCACGGCAACGCAACTGGTCGGACCACCTGATGAGCTAATGATTCTACGCGTCATTCGGCAAATCCTGCCCAAAGGAGCGGCCGGTCCGGGCCGCCTAGCGCCTCTCCCCGTCGTGACACTCGACCTTGTTGCCGTCCGGGTCGAGGAAGTAGATTGAGTTGCCGTAGGGTGACGGGCGGGGGCCG
>CALMHV010000318.1 GCA_937863905.1 uncultured Bacillota bacterium | reverse complement strand
GGCGGGCCAGGGGGAGCGGCCGGCGAACCTGCGGAGCACCCAGGGGGAGCGGCCGCCTGTGCCCCGGCCGGGGCACGCCGATCTCGGGCTCGCGGTCAAGTATGGGACGCCCGATTTCTGGTCTCAGGCCGAGCGGACAAGCGCCCGCGAGACAGCCGCCCGCGTCGCCGGCGCGACTGTCGCCAGGGCTCTTCTGACCCGGCTGGGCGTCGAGGTGGGTTCGCACGTCACGGCCATCGGCGGAGTGGTGGCGGCCGTTCGTGACAGGCCCGGCTGGCAGGCGGTCTTCGCCGCCGCCGAGACCGATTGCCTGCGTTGCGCCGACCCCGGGACCTCCCTCCGCATGCGGGCCGTCATCGACGAGGCCTCGGCCAGAGGCGACACTCTCGGGGGTGTCTTCGAGGTCGCCGCCCTGGGCTGCCCGCCGGGTCTCGGCGGGTTTGGCCAGTGGGACCGGCGGCTCGACGCCCGGCTGGCCGGGGCGGTCATGAGCGTTCCCGGGGTGAAGGCCGTGTCGATTGGTGCGGGCTTCGAGGCCGCCGCCCTTTCCGGCCGCCTGGCCCACGACCCGGTGGTCCCCGGCTCAGGCCCCTTCGGAACGGCCCGTCCGTCGAACCTGGCCGGCGGCCTCGAAGGGGGGATCACCAACGGACAGCCGGTGGTCGTGCGGGCGGCCATGAAGCCCATCCCCAGCCTGGGCAACCCCCTTCCGTCGGTCGACCTCGTGTCCGGGGAGCCTTGCCTCGCCCCCAGGGTGCGGGGCGATGTCTGTGCCGTCCCCGCGGCGGCGGTGGTGGCCGAGGCCATGGTCGCCTGGGAACTGGCCGTGGCCGTTTTGGAGCGCTACGGGAGCGACACCCTCGAGGCGGTGCTGGAGGCCTGGTTGCGCGATGCGGCCGCCTGGCGACGCGACGCGGAGGCGACCACTCCATGAGCCGCCCCATCGTCCTCATCGGTTTCATGGCCGCCGGGAAGAGCACGGTCGGACGGCGACTGGCGTCCCGGCTGGGGCGCGGGTTCCTGGACCTGGACGATCTCGTGACCGCCCACACCGGGCAACCGGTCGCCGACTTCATCCGGGCTGAAGGGGTCGCCGTCTTCCGCCGGGTCGAGGCCAGGGCTCTGGCCGAGGCTCTCAACCTCCGGAACACGGTCGTGGCGGCCGGAGGGGGCGCGCTTGAGGCGCCGGCGAACAGGGCCGGGCTGGCCCGGGCCGGCGTTACGGTGGTCTGGCTTCTCGTTTCGCCCGAAGAGGCCTGGCACCGGACGGTTGGCCCGGAGGAAGTCGGGCCGTCCGACGGCCCCGCCCGCCCCCTCTTTCCCGCGAGCGTGGCCGGGGTGAGGGCCCTCCTGTCCGAGCGCGAACCCGCTTACGCCGAGGCGGCCACGGCCCGGGTGGAGACCACGGGATTGACGGTCGATGAGGTCGTCCAGGCCGTGCTGGACGTCTTGGAAACGACCGAGATTGCGGGAGGGCAGGCGGCTGCCGCGACGCCCCCACCCCAGCCGATGACCCTTACCGGGGGCCCGCCCTTACCCCAGCCGATTGCCCTCACCGGCGGCCCGCCCGGGCACGGTCCGGTCTTGGTCGGTCGGGGGCTTCTCGGCCGCCTGGCGGATCTTCCGTCCTTCCCCAGGGACGTGACCGGGCCGGTCTTCCTCGTTGCCGATCCGCTGCCGGCGGCCCTCTTCGCCGGCGAAGTCCGGGAATCACTCCACCGGGCGGGTCTTCGGGTGGTCGAACACGTCCTCCCCGGTGGCGAGAAGGACAAGTCGCCAGGCAACCTGGTCCGGCTCTGGGAGTCGATGGCCCGAAACGGGCTCGGTCGGGGCTCCCTGGTGGTCAGCCTGGGAGGAGGGGCCTGCACGGACCTGGCCGGTCTGGCGGCGGGAACCTTCATGCGCGGCGTCCGGATCATCCACCTGCCGACGACGCTCCTGGCCCAGGTGGACGCGGCGGTCGGCGGCAAGACGGCCGTCAACCTGACCCAGGGCAAGAACCTCGCCGGTGTGTTCCACTTCCCGTCCCTGGTCGTGGCTGACGCCGACACCTGCCGCACCCTGCCCCCGGAACTGGTGGCGGAGGGG
>CALMHV010000317.1 GCA_937863905.1 uncultured Bacillota bacterium | reverse complement strand
GCAGCGGCGCCCGCGCGGAAAAGGCCCGGCGTCCCGCCGGGCCTACGAACGCTACTTGGCCGGTCGCCGAGGCGGCGCCGGCCCTTCCTCCTACGCCAACCCGACCTCCTTGTGGATCTCCTTGAGCAGGCCGGCGCCCGCCACCGTCGACCAGAGATGGCAGGCTACCGGCCCGGGTCACCCGCGACGAGGCAGGCTAGGCGTCCCGCCGCGTCAGACGGTAGCCGAGGTACACGGCTCCGGCGATCAGGACCGCATGCGTTACCCACCAACCGGGGCGTCCGAACTCCCAGGTGGTGTCGTCAAGCACGTTATCGTTATTGCGCTCAACTTGTAGCCGCACCGTCTTCACCTCCAGGGGTATTATCCCCGGCGAGCGTCACGGGGACCGGGGTGCGGGCAAGAGCGAAACTCGCGGATGGCCTTGCCGACTACGTTTCGGACAACGCCTGCAGGTAGAGGCTCGCCTCGAGCCTGGTCTTGAGCAAAGCGCAGCCGAGAGGGTCGGGCCGGCGGACCGTGCCCGTGGCCGCGTGGGCGTTGGCGTGGCAGCCCCCGGAGCAGCGATACCGCACCCAGCAGTCAAGACAGCCCGGCTTGGAGCCCAGCCACTGTCCGGCCACCTCGACGGCCCCGGCCTCGGGCGCCAGGCCCGCCCGCACGTCCCCCATCCGGAAACCCTCGCGGCCCACGAACTGGTGACACGGGTAGAGCGCGCCGTCGGGCGTGACGGCCGCGTACTCCCGGCCCGCGCCGCAGCCGCGCACACGCTTGGCGTAGCACGGGGCCGCGTCGGGCTCGGCGATGAAGTGGAAGAACGTGACGGGCCGCCCCGCCCGGCGCTCGGCGTCCAGGAACGTGGCCAGCCGCAAATACTCCGCCCCGATGGCCTCCAGGTGGGAGGGAGCGAGGCCGTAGCCGCCCGGGCCGACGGGACCGCCGACGACCGGCTCCATCGAGACATTCCGGAGACCCTGACGAGCCAGATAGGCCACATCGTCCGCGAAGTCGAGGTTCAGAGCCGTGTACGTGCCCCGAACCCAGTAGTCGGGGGCCCGGCGAGAGGCCGGATCCGCCCGCAGGGCCACGAACGACTTGACCCTGTCGAGGATCACGGCCTGACTCGGGCGGTCGCCGCCGCCGGCGAACGGCCGCATCCGGTCGTGGACCTCGGGGCGGCCATCCAGGCTGAGGACGACGTTGTTCATCGTCTCGTTCAGGTAGGCCGCCTCCTCCGGGCCCAGGGTGGCGGCGTTGGTCGTCAGCGTGAAGCTGAAGGTCTTGCCGGCGGACCTCTCACGCCGCCGGGCGTAGTCCACGGTCTCCCGGACGACCTCGAGATTGAGGAGAGGCTCCCCGCCGAAGAAGTCGATCTCAACGGCCCCCGTGTCGCCGGACAGCTCCACCAGAAGGTCGACGGCGGCCCTCGCCGTTCCGGCGTCCATGAGGCCGCGGCCCCCGCCGAAACCACCCTGGCCGGCGAAACAGTACCGGCAGGCGAGGTCGCAGTCGTGGGCCACGTTGAGGCAGAGCGACTTGAGGCGGGGCGCGGCCGGCTCGGACGGAAGCCAATCGCCGGGAGCCGC
>CALMHV010000316.1 GCA_937863905.1 uncultured Bacillota bacterium | reverse complement strand
GCCCGCCCAACCTCCTGGCCGACGCCGAAGCCGACATCCCGCCGGAACTGCGGCCCGTCGTCACCATGGCCGACCCGCCGGAATGCATCACGGTCAACTCCGGGGCAGGCGAGACGCTGCAGGATAAGATGTTCTGGAAGATGGGCGTCGTACTCACCGGCGGGCGTCAGGTGGCCTCCTCCGACGGCGATGCCCTGGTCGCGGTGATAAACCGCCGGGCGGTCATCCCGCGGTACCGCCTTCGCTACTTGTCGGTCATGTTCCCCATCGACCAGCAGGGCCAGCGGCTGCGCCTCGCCCTGCCGCGCATAGTGCCTAGCCCCACACCAGGCCAGCCCCCGTACTTCGACTTCTCCGACCCGATCAGCGTCGAGATACGCGTCGTCGGGACCTACGACGTCTTCAGCCGCCTCTACTCCATCACGCCCCGGCCGGGAGAGGTCCTCTACGAGCAGCTCTACCTCGAGGCGCCCGAGCTGCTAATGACCCCGGCCGCCTTCGACCGCCTCCTGACCCTGATGGGCTTGCCGCCCGGGGCGCAACCCCCGGTGGAGGCCCTCGCCCTGCGCCTGGAGAACCAGGCCAAGGCCGTGACCGTCGTGGAAGCCCTCCGACGCTCGCTCCCCGGCCTGTCCGTGGTCTCCGTGGCCGACGAGGCCGCCTACGCCAACCGGCACGGCCTGCCGGAGCAAGTGTACGAGTTGGCCGGCGACAGGTTGCAGGCCAGGACGACCGTCACGGTCACCAGGGAAAGCGGCCAGCAGTTCCAAATCGCGGGTGTCCGCGGCCGGACCTTCACCGCCGCCGGGCAACCGTCCGTGCCCGCCGACACCGGCGCCCTCTTCTCCGTGCTCCTCTTCGGCTTCGCGGGACTGGTGGCCGCCGGGAACGCCACGCTCGTCGTGCTGAGCCGCCGCACTGAGTTCGCCATCCTTAAGGCCGTAGGTCTCCGCGGCTTCGAGGTCGCCTTCACCGTCATGGACCTCGCGGACCGGGGCCGTCCGGATCTCGC
>CALMHV010000315.1 GCA_937863905.1 uncultured Bacillota bacterium | reverse complement strand
CCCTTTCGGCCGTCCAGACTTCGGCCCAGTCGGAGCCCGCGACTTCGTAAATCACCAGGGGCTGCCCCTGAGGGTAGAGGACAAGGGCGCCAGCTATCGCCCCTTGCATCGCCCCCATGTCCGCAACCTCTTCCGTCACCCAGCCGCTGGGCTCCCGTTCGGCCAGATAGACCTTGCTTCCGGCGGCGACGGCCAGCGCCGGTCGCTCATCCGGGGTCAGGGCCAGGCCCCGGAAGAAGCTGACGGGGCCTGACGCGGGGACAGTGAAGGACTCCCGCGCCCAAGGTCCGCCCTCATTCGTGAAGACCATGATCCAGCCGTTCTCGCCTTCCGCCACTTCCGCGACCGCGGCCACGATGACCGTTCCCTTGGAGGTCACTCTGACGTCCGGAGAGAGGAGAGACTGATCGGTGACCAGGGTCTGACGCGTCCATAGTCCCTCCTCGAGAGAGGCGAATACAATGGTGTTTGTGTCGGCCACCATCTGGGTGTAGACCACGACCGGCGAGTCTCCCGGTCCCAGGGCTAGGCGGGGCCAGGAGGCGGGACCCCAGCCCACGGTCGAGGTACACTCGGAGGATCTAGGCTCAGGGCCCAGCATGAGCCGGCCGTCGAGGTAGAACGAGTAGTCGATGGTGCGGGCGACACCTTGGTACCAGACGACATGGACCCCGCCCCGGCTGTCAACCGCGACGGAGGCAGAGCCTCCGTTGTCCGCCCAATCCGCTTCGACCCACTCCGGCTCAGTCTGAGCACCGACCGGTGACGCGCAAAGAGCCATGACCAAGGCGAGGGTCAGAGTGAGCGCAACCGCTCGCATATCCCCATACCTCCTTCAGTGTCGCGTGGCGTCTCTGGGGGCCGGGGAGGTCCAGCCCCGGAGCCCTGATGACACAACACCACATATTTCCTGCTTCTCCAGGCACCTCCTCGTTCCTCCGGAGGAGATGACAACGGACGGGTGAACTCTCTGGAATTGGCTGCCCTAGTGTCCCGTAGGGGGACTCGATTCGCCCTGACATCATGAGGAGGAGGGCTAGAGTATGAAGAAACTGGCAGTCGTAGGCCTCATCACCTCTCTCTTTCTGAGCATGACGCTGGCCTTTGGTGGCCCGGCGTGGGCGGCGGACATCACCGTAGCCGTGGACGGGACGCTTCTCGGGTTCGATGTGCCCCCCGTAATCGCCGACGGACGGGTCCTGGTGCCTCTTAGGGTCATATTCGAGGCCCTAGGCGCATCGGTAGACTGGAACACGGCCACCCGGACAATCACGGCCGTCAGACGAGACACCATAATCCGCCTCGAGATTGGCCG
>CALMHV010000314.1 GCA_937863905.1 uncultured Bacillota bacterium | reverse complement strand
CGTTATAACCCTTCGCCATCTGGACGACCCTGGAGGAACCGCCTGGTCACAATGGCATGCCCATGAGCTACCAAAGATGAGGCTAAACGCCTACTCACCCATAGGCTGGCCTGGAAATGTAGCGTTTCGTACACACATCCAGCAAGGAGGGACATAAATGAAGAAGCTTCTCGTTTCCGCTCTCGTAGCGGCGATGGTCCTGGGCTTCGGCTCGACGGCCTTTGCCGTCACGGTCGCGTCCAAGGTTGCTCCCCCGGCCTTCACCGACATCGCCGGTCACAAGGCCGAGGCCGAACTCACGCTCTTCGCGGCCCTCGGTATCTTCACCGGCAGCTCCGGTCTCGGCGGGGCGGTCAAGCCTGACGACCCCATCACCCGGGCTGAGTTCAGCAAGGTGATCGTGCTGGCCACGGGTAAGGGCAGCACGGCGGCGGGCCTCGCCGGCCTCCGTCCGACATTCAGCGACGAAGTCCCGGCTTGGGCTTGGGGCTTTGTGAACGTGGCGTCCTTCATGGGCGTCATCGGCGGCTATCCCGACGGCACCTTCAAGGCCAACAACTCCATCACCTACGCCGAGGCCGTCACGATGCTCGTCCGCGCCATCCCGGGCCACAAGGCCCAGGTCGGCGCCGGATTGTGGCCGTATAACTTCCTGTTCTACGCCGTCGACACCGGGTTCACCGGCGCCGTCGACGTCGGCTTCGCGACTCTGCCCTGCTCCCGCGGCGATATGGCTCGCCTGCTGTTCGCCACGATGCAGGTCGACCCCCTCGACACGAAGGGTGACGCTGACCTAGACGGCGCGCTCCTCGAAGAGGGCGACAATCTCTTCACCGGCGTCATGGACGGCTTCTATGGCGCCTCGATCGACCTCTCGCCTGACTACCACGCCCTCGCCCTCGCCGGTACGGTCTACCTCGTCGGCGGCAAGACGTTCCAGGAACTCCTCTATCTGAGCGCGCTGGCGGTCAGCAAGGACGAGAAGATCATCTTCGTCCAGAAGACCGAGGGCAAGACCGTCTCGGGCGTCTTTGACTCCATCTACACCGACGCCT
>CALMHV010000313.1 GCA_937863905.1 uncultured Bacillota bacterium | reverse complement strand
GCCCGCGCCAGGCCGGCAGACGTTCGCCGCTACTCGCCGATGACCCAGATCATGTGGGTCGAGTCGGCGGTCAGTTCCGTGCCGACCGTCACGCCGGCGAAGCCGGCGTAGGTCAGGCTGCCGGACACGGTCTTGTAGATGGTGACCGACGGGCTGCTGACGAACAGGATGGCGTGCGTCGTCAGGTTCTCGACGGTCATCGTCCCGCCGGCGGTGTTGACCGAGAGGACCTCGAACAGCGGCGAACTCAGCACGCTGATGGGGGTGAAGAGCGTGATGGTGTTCGTGGCGCCGTCGATGGTCGCCAGGCCGAAGTCGCCGATGGCGTCGTGCAGGTCGACCGTGGTCGAGTAGGTCAGGGTCTGGCCGCGGGAGTCGACGGTGACGGCCATCTTGCCGGTGCCGTCGATGGAGAACCCCTTGACCAAGACGTACGGGGTGACCGAGATGAACCCGATGGGCACGTAGAGCTCGCCGGCCTCGTTCAGGCCGAGCTTGACCAGCGTGCCGGTGGTCGGGAGCGTGGTGCCGAGGCGCTCCGTATTCCAGCGGTAGTTCACGGTGCCGCCGGAGGTCTTCTCGATGATCACGTTGTACTTCGGACCGGGGTAGCTGATACCGGTCGCCTTCACCGTGCCCTGGACGACCTGGCGGATGGCCTTGACCGCGACGACGGTGGCGCCGTGGGCGCCCCTGGTCGCAATGTAGGCCACGTCGAACTTGGCGAGGTCGTCACGCCCGGCGGCCAGGCTGTTGACGGTGACGCGGGCCGAGGCCGGGATGTTGAAGTGCGGACCACCAGCGAGATCGACATGCGTGTCGGTCGGGCTGGTGCCGCCCGTGGACTTCGTCACGGAGCCGATGAAGTCCATGCTGATGTCGAAGCGGGAGGCCGCGACGTGGACCGCCTTGCCGGCCTCGTTGAGGCTGACGACGCAGGCGTCGCCCTCGTTGAGGTCGCCTTCGTCGTCACCGGCGTCCTGGTTCAGGGTGACGCTGATGGGACCGGTGTAGCCGATGGCCCGGCCATCCTCGAAGTTGAGGGTGTCGAGCGTGCCGTCGTGGTTCACGTCTTCGAGGTCGGAGAACACGCCCGTGTAGACGTTGGCGGACTCGGTGACCTGAATGAAGCCGATGCGGCTGGCGGCGTCGGTCACCGCGCGCACGATCAGGTTCATCAGACCGTCGTAGCTGGACGCCCCGACGATGTAGACCTTGTCGGCCAGCGGACGGGCGGTGCCGGCGATGGTCAGGTGGCCGGAAGTCGTGTTGTAGGCCGTGACCAGACCCTCGTAGATGCGCTCGGCGAGCATGGCGCTATCGTGGATGGCGTCGCCGTCCTTGTCGAGTTGGTCGACCTGCATCATAGCGAACAGGAGCCTCGCCACGTCGCCCCGGGGGGCGGGAAGCCGCGGGAAGCCGAGATCGACCGGACCCGTGAAGCCCTCATCTACCGCGTAGAAGAGGTAGTTGTAGGGCCAGAGGCCCGCCGGGAGTTGGGCCTCGTGGCCGCGCACCGCGCGAACGAGGACCGTGACGGCCTCCGCGTAGTTGATGTTGTCGGCCGGGTGGAAAACGCCCTTGTCGTCGCCCTTCATGAGACCCATGAAGAAGGCGGCGTTGACCCAGCCCCAGGCCCACGTGGGGATCTCGTCCTTGAAGCTGGGCTTGAGACCCATCAGACCCGTGGCCGTGCTGGTCTTGCCCAGGCCACCGACGATCATCTTGGCGAACTCGGCCCGGGTGATGCCGTCATTCGGGCGGACCTTGCCCCCGATGCCGGTGTCGCCGTTCATGATGCCGAGCGCAGCCATGAGAGTGACTTCCGCTTCGGCCTGGTGCCCCGCGATGTCGCTGAAAGCGGGACCGGCAACCTCCCCTTTGCCGCCCAGAGGCGCCGCGAAGGCGGTACCGGCGAAGCCGAGGACCATGGTCAGGACCAGAGCTAGCGCGAGCGTCTTTCTCACTTTTTGTTCCTCCTTCCGGTTTTTGAAAGAACATCTTCGACTATCCCAGGAGCGCGTATTGTTATATGTATTATGTAGACTGCTCCCGTCTTCGGCTAGTTCCGGTAGTCTTGGGCTGAACCTGCCCATATGGCGGACGGAGGCGGGTAAAGGACTGCGGGAGTTTGCCAAGCGCGCAAGTGCTT
>CALMHV010000312.1 GCA_937863905.1 uncultured Bacillota bacterium | reverse complement strand
GCCTTGAGGTGGCTCGCCACCAGGCCCAGGGTCGGAATCTGGCCCTCGGCCTCGACGGTCTCGATGTCGATTGTCCCGGCGGCACGCAGGCCGTTGTAGGGGTTGAAACGGAACATCGACTGGATGGCCATGGCGTCGAAGACCGGGCCGGCCTTGGTGAATCCGGTGAAGCGGCCGGTCGCCGTGACGTAGTTGAGCTTGCCGTCCAGGGCCAGGAAGGCCGTCCGGCCCGTTTCCAGGAGGTTCGCCTTCGTCTTCCAGATCATGAACTCGGCGAAGGCGGCCCGCCCCGGCTCCAAGGGCACGATGGACAGAAGGGGGACAACGTTCGGCTGCCCCGCCGCGTTGATGCTGGCCAGGAACTTGGGCTGCATGTCACCGGCAAGAATGGCCGTCTGCCGCTCGCTCAGGGTCGTCACCATCACACCAGCCTCCAATGCGGTTTGTCCAGGCCGGATTGCCGGGCCAGGTCCGCGACCCGGCCCATCTCCTGGGGCGAGAGCGGCTTCCGGTCGGCCAGGGCGAAGGGAAGGCCCAGGCGCTGGTAGTCGGCCTCGCAAAGGTTGTTGTAGGGCAAGAAATCGACGCGTTCCGCCGCCGCCATCTCGCGGCCGATGAACTCCGACACGGCCCGGACGTTCTCGTCGTCGTCCGTCAGTCCCGGGATGACCGGGAACCGCACCCAGAAACGGCGGCCGCTCGCGGCTAGGGCCCGGGCGTTGTCGAGGATGAGCCGGTTGTCGGCGCCCGTCGCGGCCTTGTGGCGGGCCGGGTCGATGAGCTTGATGTCGTAGAGGACCAGGTCGGCCGCGAGGGCGGCCCGGTCGAAAGTGGCCCGCGCCGCGAGCCCCGACGTGTCCAGGGCCACGGGCGTCCCGCCCGCGCGCAGGATGACCGCCGCCTCAACGAACAGGTCCGGCTGCGCCAGGCACTCGCCGCCGGAGAAGGTGACCCCTCCCCCGGACGTCTCGAAGAAGACGCGGTCACGGGAGAGTTCGGCCGCCAGCGCCGCGGCGCCGACCTCCCGCCCCAGCAGCTGCAGGGCCCCGGACGGACAGGCCCGGGCGCACGCCCCGCAGGCGAGGCAGCGCGAGCGGTCGCGGCCTCCCGGTCCCGCCGGTCCATAGACGCCGTTCGGGCACGTTCGCGCGCACTCTCCACACGCGATGCATCTCGTGCCGGCCCAGGCGATTTCGGGTGAGGGGGAGAGCCCCTCCGGGTTGTGGCACCACAGGCAACGGAGAGGGCAGCCCTTGAAGAAGACGGTCGTCCTCAGGCCCGGCCCGTCCTCTGTCGAAAACCGCTGGACGTTGAAGATGACGCCCCGCGCTTCCCCTCCGGCTGCGCCAGCTACGATGGCCGTTCACTCCTCGCTAAGCGCGCAGGCTGTGCGACTCCCGGCAGATGATCTCGTCCTGGATCGTCCGGCCCAGGCTCACAAAATACGCGTTGTACCCCGTGACCCGGACGAGCAGGTTGGCGTACTCCGACGGGTTGGCCTGCGCTTCGCGGAGGGTCTCCGGGTCGAGGATGTTGATCTGGAGGGCCGTTCCGCCCACCTTCCCGTAGGCTCGCAGGAAAGCGGCGAACTTGGCCCGATGTTCCGGGTCGCGCAGGACGGCCTGACTGAAGCTCATAGTGTGCGAGGCGCCGTTGGGCGCGGTCTCAAGGTCGACGGCGCCGACGGAGAGGGCCACGGCCGTCGGGCCGGCGAGGTCGCGGCCGGCGGACGGGCAGATGCCGTTCGACAGGAACCGGCCCTTCCGGCGGCCGTCGGGCGTGCTTCCCGTGAGCGGGCCGTAGCCGATCCAGTAGTTCCAGGAGAGGTAGCCGCCGCGGAAACGCCGGCCCGTCGCGGGCGAGGTGCGCCCGAAGACGCTCTCGGTCCAGAAACGGGAGAGGTCCCGCGCGATGTCGTCGACATAGGGATCGTCGTTGCCGAACTTCGGCGCCCCGCCGAGGAGCTGGCGGAGGGGTTCGGCCTCGGCGAAGTCGGTGGCCAGGGCCCGGAGGAGGTCGGGCATCGCGACGCGCCGCTCCTCATAGACCAGGCGCTTCACGGCGGCCACGGAATCGGCCAGAGTGGCCAGGCCCACACCCTCGACCGTGATGTAGCTGTGGGTCGGCCCGCCGGCGGTCACGTCGCGGCGCTTCTCGACACACCCCCCGACGAAGGTCGAGAGGTAGGGGGTCGGCTCCCACGTGGCGCGGATGCGGTCGGCCTCCATGGCCGCGGCCATAAGTTCGTCGAGACTGGCCGAAAGCTGCGTCTTCACGGCGGCGTAGAAGACCTCGAACGAGGCGAACCGCTCCGGTGCGCCCGTGGACGGCCCCAGCCGGCGCCCGGTCACCTGGCTCCGGCCGTTGTTGAGGGCCAGTTCGACGGCCTTGGCCAGGTTGATGTTCACATCCACGGTCCCGGACCGGTCGTCGCCCTGGAGCGTGTTCTCAAGACAGCCCACCGGCGCGTAGTCCCAGAGGCGGTCTTCCGGCAGCCCCTGCCAGCGGAGCCCCTTTATCGCGTTCTCGTCGAAGTTCAGGAGGAACGGCGCCCCTTGGGCGTTGGCGACCATCTCGACGACGCGGTCCAGGAGGGGTGCCGGCGTCTTCTCGTGGAGCCGCACGTTCGGCTTCGGCTCCAGGAGGTTGAGGTCCTCGACGGCCTGGAGCATCAACCAGGTGAGGTCGTTGGACACGTCCTCCCCCTTCGGGCCGCAGCCCCCCAGGGTGATGAGCTGGCCGAACCCGGAGTTGATGCCCTGGTTGGCGCCGATGCGGCCCTGGAAGTCGTACGAGTAGTTGTGCTTGATGAAGTGGCACTCCACGAGTTCCAGCGCCCGGTCGCGGGTCAGGCGACCGGCCCCAAGGTCGGCCTGGTAGTACGGGTAGAGATACTGGTCGATGCGTCCGTGGGAGAGGCCGGCGCCCGGATAGGACTCGGCGGCCATGACGAGCATGTGGGTCATCCAGAGAGCTTGGAGCGCCTCGTGGAAGGTCTCGGGCGGGAGCCACGGCACCTTGCGGCAGATGCGCGCGACCTCGGTGAGTTCGGCCCGCCGCTCGGCCGGGGTCCCGGGGGCGGCCGCCAGGCGCTCGGCCTCGGCCGCGTACCGCTCCGACAGGACGCGCGGGGCGTCACAGGAGAGAGCCAGGGCCTCCAGGAACTCGCGGGCCCGGGGGTCCTTCTCGCCGGCGGCCTCCTCCCGGATAGAGCGCTGGAGGCCGGAGAAGCCGAGCCGGAGGACCTTCGGGTAGTCGGGAATGAGGTGACCGGGGACGGCTCCCATGTTGCCGAGGCCCTCGTTGTGCAGGCGCTTGAGCGCTTTCACGCAGGCGGCGGTGGCCTTGGCGTGCGGGGCGGCCTCCTCGCGGGTGAGGCTGCGGGAAAGGGCCGTGGCGTACTGGGCGCCGACGATCAGCTCGCCCTCGAGGATCTGCACCGGCAGGGCCTGACCGACCACGGCGTTGAGGAACATGGCCCGACGGAGCGGGAGGCCCGCGCGCCAGAAGCCGTCCGGGACGGGCACGACCGTGGCGGAGGCCAGGAGCGTGTCGGCCATCGCCGTCAAAAACGGGTAGGTCTCGGGCACGACGCCCCAGTTGAGCGGGCTGAAGACCGCGTCCCACTCCGTGCCGGTGGTGAAGGACAGGACTTCGTTGCGGAAGTAGTCCCGGTCGTAGAACGAGAAGTACTCGTCGCGGAGCCGCTTCACCCGGGGTGTGAGAGCGGCCGAAGGCATCCAGACCTGGCTCACCGACGCCACCTCCAAAGGCCGGGTCCGAGGAACGGACCGCTGGCCCGCTGGCCAGGACTTCTCCGCGGCCGGCGCAACGCCTTCACCGGCGGGGCCGACGCGAGCCGCTGGACGGCCGCTCGGGCGGGCGCAGGAACGGGCCGGCGGCCCCCTAATAGAGAAAGCCGGAGGGATCGACTTGTCCCAGGCCCACCCCCGCCCCACCCGCGATTGGCGGGCTCTGGCCGGCCGAGGCGAAGCGCCCGCGGCCGAGCTCGCCCGGCTCGTCGACCACACCATCCTGAAGGCTCAGGCCACACCGGCCGATGTCGTCAAGCTGTGCGAAGAGGCGGCCGCCTACGGTTTCGGGGCCGTCTGTGTCAACTCGGTCCAGGCGCCTGTCGCCGCCGCCACCCTGGAGCGGCTGGGACAGACCGGCCAGGTGGAGGTCTGCGCCGTGGTCGGCTTCCCGCTCGGGGCCATGATCACCGAGGCTAAGGCCTTCGAGGCCGAGTGGGTGGTGAGGCACGGGGCGACCGAGGTCGACATGGTCATCTCTGTCGGGCACCTCAAGGCCGGCGACGAGAGGTTCGTCGAGGCCGACATCCGGGCGGTGGTCCTGGCGGCGAAGCGGGCCGCCGGAAGCCAGGCGCCGGCTGGTCGTGGGGTCGCGCCGACGAAGAACGTCTCGGTCAAGGTCATCATCGAGGCCTGTTACCTCACCGACGACGAGAAGGTCCGGGCTTGCGAACTCGCCGTCGCCGCCGGGGCGGACTTCGTCAAGACCTCGACCGGGTTCGGCTCCTCCGGGGCGACCGTCGCCGACGTGGCCCTGATGCGCCGGACGGTCGGCGAGGACCTGGGGGTCAAGGCGGCCGGCGGCATCCGCGACCTCGAGACCGCCCTGGCCATGGTCGCGGCCGGCGCGGACCGGCTCGGCCTGAGCGCGGGCGTGACCGTCATCGAGGGGGCGCGGGCGGCTGAGGCGGCGCGGGCGGCTGAGGCGGCGCGCGCCGCGGGGCGCTCGCGTGCCTAGCTACAAGGCCGACGGCATCATCCTCAAGGCCCGGGACTTCGGCGAGTCGGACCGCATCCTCACCATCCTCGACCGGAGTCTGGGCAAGCTCGAGGCGGTGGCCAAGGGGACGCGGCGGACGCAGAGCGTCTTGCGCGGCCCGTGCCAGCCGTTCTCACACAACCTTTTCTTTCTCTGGCAGGGGCGCACCCTGGACGGGGTCAGCGAGTGCGAGATCGTCGAGTCCTTCGCCCCCCTGCGGGACGACCTGCTCAAGCTGGCGGCGGCGAGCTACATGGTCGAACTGGTGGACGATATCGCCCGCGACCAGGATCCCAACCCCGACATCTTTGACCTCACCCTGGAGCACTTCCGCCGGCTGGAGGCGGCCGAGCCCACCCCGGCCAACGTGAACCACATCCTGCGCTCCTTCGACCTGCGCCTCCTGGGCCTGGCCGGTTTCAGCCCCTCGCTCGACGCCTGCGCCACCTGCGGCCAGCCGGTGGGCCTCTGGGCGGGCGTGGGGGCGGTGGCCTTCAGCCCGGTGGCCGGCGGCGTGGTCTGCCCGGCCTGCCGGGCCGTTTCGGCCGGAGACGGGGAGGAGGGGCAAGGGGATACCCCCGGGCCGGTGGTCATCCTCCTGGCGGCCGGCACGCTGGCGACCATGCGCCATCTGGCGACGGCCACAACGGAGCAGGCCCGGATCCTGCGGCTGACGCCCCGGGCGGCCAAGGAGATGGAGCGTGCCCTGCGGGCCCACATTCTCTATCACCTGGACCGGCAGCTCAAGTCGCTCGATTTCCTGGATTCGGTCCTGGAGTAGCGAGTCGGCTCCGCGTTGACACCCCCTCCCAGGGATGCTAGATTGTTGTCCTAGGCCGCCACGCCCTGCGTGGTTGCGGCCAGCGATGAGGAAGAGGAGTAGCCGGTCTGGGTTCCTCAGAGAGCCGGGTGGTCGGTGGAAACCCGGTGGGCCTTGGGACGGTGAAGGCGCTTCCGAGCTGGGCCTGAACTGAGGTGGGTCCTCCGGTCCCGGCGGGCGAGCACAACTTCGCGCCGAAGGGTCATCCCAGAGGGCCAACCAGGGTGGAACCGCGGGAATTCCTCCCGTCCCTGGGTCGCGTCTTTCTGACCAAGGGCCGGGCTTTTTTTTCGGAGGCAGGGCCGCGACGGGCCCGCCGCCGACGCCATGGCGGAGGAGGTATGACCTTGGGACCGGTGTTGTGGCTAGTCGGTCTGGCCGTCCTATTCCTGCTCTTTGACGAGGGGCAGCGCGTGCGGCGCCGGATGAAGGCGCTCGAGGAGCGTCTCGACCGCCTCGAGGGCGGGGGAGGGATGCCTTCGTGAGCCTCACCCTGCAGGAGATCATCATGAAGCTCGACCGCTTCTGGAACGACCAGGGCTGCGTCATCGTCCACCCCTACGACCTGGAGAAAGGCGCCGGGACGATGAACCCGGCCACCTTCTTCCGGGCCCTGGGTCCCGAGCCCTGGCGCGTCGGGTACGTCGAACCCTCGCGCCGCCCGTCCGACGCCCGCTACGGCGAGAACCCCAACCGCGTCGGCTGCTTCTACCAGTACCAGGTCCTCCTCAAGCCCTCCCCGGACGATGTCGTCGACCTCTACCTCCGCAGCCTGGAGGCTCTGGGCATCGACCCGCAGCGCCACGACATTCGCCTGGTCGAAGACAACTGGGAGGCCCCGACCCTGTCGGCCTGGGGTCTGGGCTGGGAGATCTGGCTCGACGGCATGGAGATAACCCAGTTCACCTACTTCCAGCAGGTCGGCGGGCTCGACTGCCGGCCCGTCCCGGCGGAGATAACCTACGGTCTGGAGCGCCTGGCCATGTACATCCAGGGCGTGGACAACTTCTGGGACATCCGCTGGAGCAAGGACGTCACCTACGGCGAGATGGCCTACCGCTTCGAGGTCGAGCACTCCCGGTACGGTTTCGACGAGGCCGACGTGCCGATGCTCTTCGGCCTGTTCAACACGTACGAGGCCGAGGCCAAGCGTCTCCTGGAGACCGGGCTGGTCCTGCCGGCCTACGACTACGTCCTCAAGTGCTCCCACGCCTTCAACCTCCTGGAGGCGCGCGGGGCCATCAGCGTCACGGAGCGGACCAAGTTCCTGGGCCGCGTGCGCGCTCTGGCCCGCCGGGCCGCCAAGGGTTGGCTGGCCGGGCGCGAGAGCGAAGGGTTCCCGCTGCTCGGGAGCCTGCGGACCGGGGCACCGGGCGGCGCCTCGGGCGGCGCGGGCAAGGCCCCGGGCGCGGTCCTGATCGGAGGTGGCCCAAAGTGAAGGACGACTTCCTCCTGGAGATAGGCACCGAGGAGATACCCGCCAAGCTCATGCCCGGGCTCCTGGCCGACCTCGAACGGGCCGGCCGCGAAACCCTTGAGGCCAGCCGCCTTTCCTACGACGACATCCACATCTGGGGCACTCCCCGGCGCCTGGCCTTCTACGCGCCAGGGGTCGCCGAGCGCCAGCGCGACGAGCAGATGGAAGCGAAGGGTCCGTCCGAGCGGGTGGCCTACGGCGAGGCCGGCCAGGCCGGCGGCCAACTCACCAAGGCGGGCGAGGGCTTCACCCGGGCCCAGGGCGTGACGCCCGAGGAGCTCTTCATCAAGGACACGCCGGCCGGATGGTACGTGTTCGCCATCAAGACCAGCGTCGGGCGCCCGGCCCAGGAGGTCCTGGCCGAGGCGGCCGTTTGCATCATCAACTCCCTCCAGGTCGAGCGCCCGATGCGTTGGGGCTCGTCCGAGTTCCGCTTTGTTCGCCCCATCCGCTGGCTGGTCGCCATCTACGGCGACGAGGCCCTTTCCGTCGAACTCGCCGGTATCCGGGCCGGGCGCTCGACGCGCGGCCACCGCTTCCTGGCCCCGGACGAGACGCCCACGGTCTTCCGGGCTTCCGCCTACCGCGAAGTCCTGGAGCGCGTCGGGGTCATGGTCGACCAAGACGAGCGCCGGCGCGTCATCGCCGAGGGGGCCTCGCGTGAGGCCGCCCGGCGCGGTGGCTGGCCGGTCCTGGACGACGACCTCCTCGACGAGATAACCTTCCTGGTCGAATACCCCACAGCCCTGGCCGGGTCTTTCTCGCGGGAGTTCCTCGATTTACCCGCGCCGGTCCTGGCGACGACCATGCGCCACCATCAGCGCTACATCCCGGTGGCCGAGGCCCAGGACGGGGCCTTGCTGCCGGTGTTCATCGTCATCCGGAACGGGGGCGAGGCAGGTGTCGACCTCGTCCGGGCCGGCAACGAACGCGTCCTCGCCGCCCGCCTGTCCGACGCCCGGTTCTTCTTCCGTGAGGACGGAAAGCGCCCGCTCGCCGACCGGGTCGAGGACCTGGGCGGCATCCTGTTCCTCGAGAACTTCGGGAGCCTCCGCGACAAGACCGACCGCCTGGTCGGCCTGACCGGCGACCTGTGGCAGGGACTCGGGCTGCCGCTGGAGGGCGCGGCCAAGGTGGGGCGGGCCGCCCGCCTGGCCAAGGCCGACCTGGCCACGATGATGGTCAAGGAACTGACCTCTCTCCAGGGAGCGATGGGGCGGGAGTACGCCCTGCTCTCGGGAGAGGACCCCGAGGTGGCGGAGGCCATCGCCCAGCAGTACCTGCCTGTCCGGGCCGGCGGCAAGCTGCCTTCGGCCCACACGGGCCGCATTTTGGCCATCGCCGACAAGCTGGACACCATCGTCGGGTGCTTCGCGGCGGGCATCGAGCCGACGGGGTCGAACGACCCGCACGCCCTGCGCCGTCAGGCGGCGGGCATCGTGGCCATAGCCGTCGCTTCCGGCTACCTTCTGTCTTTGGCCAATCTCATCCCGAGGGCGGCCGAGCCGTTCCGGACCTTCGTCGAGGCCTTGCCGAGCCCGGCCAAGGGCGACGCCTGGGACGCCCGGCGCCTGACGGCCGCCGTCCTCACGTTCTTCCTGCCGCGCCTGCGGGGTCTCCTCGAGGACGAGGGTCTTCCCTACGACGTCATCGACGCCGCCACGGCGGACTGGGGCCGCGAGGGCGACCCCGCCCGGACCGTGGCCAGGGCGAGGGCCCTGAAGGCTTTCAAGGGCTCGGGCCCCTTCGAGGACCTGGCCGCCTCCTACATCCGCGTCACCGGGCTCGCCGGCAAGACCGCTCCGGGCGACCGGCCACCGACGCCCAACCACTTCTCGGAAGAAGCCGAGTTCGAACTCTACCAGGCTTGCCTAGCTGCGCAGGAACGGGTCGGGGCCCTTGTCGAACTCTCAGAGGAGAAGGCGAGACGCGCCGCGACCGGGGGACACGGTTCGGACGCGATGGACGTGCTTGTCGACGGGTACCAGAAGGTCCTCGCTGAGTTGTCGGGACTCCGCCCCTCCGTGGACCGCTTCTTCGACAAGGTTCTCGTCATGGCGGAGGACGAAATCATCCGGGAGAACCGCTTGGCCCTCATCAAGGCCGTGGCCGGGCTCATGGGCGCGGCCGGCGACCTCTCCCGGTTGGTCATCGAGGGCGCCTAGCCGCGCGCACCGGCCGGTGCACGCCAAGGTATCCGGAGAGAAATTGGGGACGGGGGCACCGGTAGTGTCTCAGCCTGGGAAGAAGTGGGTGTACCTCTTCGAAGAGGGCCGCGCCGACCAGAGACGGCTCCTCGGGGGTAAGGGCGCCAACCTGGCCGAGATGACCAACCTCGGCCTCCCGGTGCCGCCCGGTTTCACCATCTCCACCGAGGCCTGCATCGCCTTTTACCAGGCCGGAAGCCGCTTCCCGCTCGGGCTCGAGGAGCAGGTCTGGGACCGCCTGGCGGTCGTCGAGAAGAAGACGGGAAAGCGACTCGGCGACCCCGGAAACCCGCTCCTCGTCTCCGTCCGCTCCGGGGCCATGGTCTCCATGCCCGGGATGATGGACACCATCTTGAACCTGGGCCTCAACGACGCGACCGTCGAGGGCTTGGCGGCCCTCTGCGGAGACCCCCGTTTCGCCTACGACTGCTATCGCCGCTTCATCCAGATGTTCGGCAACGTTGTCCTCCGGATGGAGCACCACGCCTTCGACAGGATTCTCGGGGCCCGCCGGAAGAAGGCCGGGGTCAGGTACGACAACGAACTCTCCGTCGCCGACCTGAAGGCCCTCATCACCGCCTACGTCGGGCACATCGCCCGCTCGACCGGTTCCGCCTTCCCCCAGGACGCGCGGGAGCAGCTTCGCCTCGCTGTCCGGGCCGTGTTCGCCTCCTGGAACAACGACCGGGCCATCGTCTACCGCGACGAGAGCAAGATACCCCACGACCTCGGCACGGCCGTCAATGTCCAGACCATGGTCTTCGGCAATCTCGGGCCGCGCTCGGCGACGGGCGTCCTTTTCACCCGGAACCCCGCCACCGGGGAGCCGGGGATGTACGGGGAGTACCTCGTCAACGCCCAGGGCGAGGACGTGGTCGCCGGCATCCGCACTCCGCTCAGGGTGGCGAAGATGAAGGACGAGATGCCCGCCATCCATGCCGAGCTCGTGGCCCTCTGCGCCAAGCTGGAGAGACACTTCTCCGAGATGCAGGACATCGAGTTCACCGTGGAGGAAGGCAAACTCCACGTCCTCCAGACCCGCGCCGGCAAGCGCACCGCCGCCGCCGCGGTCCGCGTCGCCGTGGACATGGTCGGTGAAGGGCTCATCGACAAGGCCGAGGCCCTGATGCGGGTCTCGACCGGGCAGGTCCCGCACCTCCTCCACCCGACCATCGAACCCAAGGCCAAGTTCGAGGTCATCGCCACCGGTCTCCCGGCCTCGCCCGGGGCCGCCACCGGGAGAGCCGTCTTCACCGCGGCCGACGCCGTGGCCGCCGTCACCCGCGACCCCAAGGCCGGCGTCATCCTCATCCGGCCCATGACCAACCCGGACGACATCCGAGGTATCCTGGCGGCCCGGGGCATCCTCACCAGCCAGGGCGGGATGACCTGCCATGCGGCCATCGTCGCCCGCCAGTGGGGAAAGCCCACCGTCGTGGGCTGCGAGGCGCTGCAGATCGACCTCGCCAAGAAGCGGATGACGGTCGGGAAGTTCATCATCAAGCAGGGCGACGCCCTTTCCATCGACGGGGCCACCGGCGCCGTCATCCCCGGCCCGGTCCCGCTCGTCGAGCCCAAACTGGGCGAGGAGTTTGACACCCTTCTGGAGTGGGCCGACGCCGTAAAACGCCTCGACGTCTGGGCCAACGCCGACACCCCCGCCGAGGCCATCCGGGCTCGCGAGTTCGGGGCCAGGGGTATCGGTCTTTGCCGCACGGAGCACATGTTCCTCAAGCCCGGGCGGGTGCCGGTCGTCCGGCGCATGATCCTGGCCGATACCGCGGCCAAGCGCCGGAAGGCCCTGGAGGAGCTTCTCCCCATGCAGGAGGAGGACTTCTACGGCATCCTCAAGGTCATGCGGGGCTACCCGGTGACCATCCGTCTCCTCGACCCGCCGCTCCACGAGTTCCTGCCGCACCGCGACGAACTCCTGGTGAAGGTGACGGAGATGCGGGCCGCCGGAGCCGACCGGTCCGACGCCAAGGAGGCCGACCGCCGCAAGCTGGAGCGCGCCGAGAAGCTCCTGAACCGCGTCACCGCCCTCTCCGAGTTCAATCCGATGATGGGGCACCGCGGCGTGCGGGTCGGCGTCGCCTTTCCGGAGATCTACGAGATGCAGGTGCGGGCCATTTTCCGGGCGGCGGCGCGTCTGGTCAAGGAAGGCGTCGACGCGCGGCCCGAGGTGATGGTCCCGCTCGTCGGCCTCGAGGGCGAGTTGGTCATGATGCGCGAGATGTCCAGGCGCGTGGCCGAGGAGACCATGGCCGAGTTCGGCGCCAAGTTCCCCTTCAAAGTGGGGACGATGATCGAGGTGCCGCGGGCCTGCGTGGTGGCCGAGGAAATCGCCCGGCACGCCGACTTCTTCTCCTTCGGCACCAACGACCTGACCCAGATGACCTTCGGCTTTTCCCGCGACGACGCCGAGGGCAAGTTCCTCGGCTACTACCTCGACCGCAAGGTCCTCAAGGAGAACCCGTTCGCCGTCCTCGACCGCGACGGCGTCGGCCGCCTCATGGAGATGGCCGTGCTCCGCGGGCGCAACGTGCGCGAGGACCTCAAGGTGGGCATCTGCGGCGAACACGGCGGCGACCCCAGTTCCATCGAGTTCTGCCACGGCGCCGGCCTCGACTACGTCAGCTGTTCGCCTTTCCGCGTGCCCGCCGCCCGGCTGGCCGCGGCCCAAGC
>CALMHV010000311.1 GCA_937863905.1 uncultured Bacillota bacterium | reverse complement strand
TCTTGGGCGCGAGGTAGCGGACCTCCTCGATAGTGAGGCTGCCCTTCTCCTTGAGCGCCGCGAGGGTCTTCTCCATTTCGACCCTCTGGACGTACCGGACCCCTTTCGTCTCTCTCAGAAACACTCGAATCGAAGTGGGGGTGACGCTGACGACCTGAAACGGCCTGGCCCAAGCGAGGGTAGTCACGTCCTTCCCTTGAAGAGCCTCAAAGAGATGCCAAGGGAGAGCGATGCGAACCGTGTCGCCGACGGCTCCGCGAGCGCTGATTCTCCTATTGTCCGCCACTGGCATGGGGGGACCTCCACTCTCTCTGATGACGTGCGGATAGGGCGTCGCGAAGGTCCATTTCCACAGATGACCATTTCACACCTGCTTGCAGGCCCTGTCTGAGGGCGATGCGCCAGTCCAGGAAGGGACGAGAGCCCGCGGGGCGGACGCTTGGAAGGGTTTACCGCTCGTGAGGCCAAACTAGAATGCGGGTTCTTCCTGAAAGATTCGACATCCCGTGTGGTCCAGCGGACGCGGGGGTGTGATGAAGTGGGAGACCGACGTGGACAAGCAGACCGAAGCGCTCACCAAGATGATCGAGGCTCTCGGCCTCGAAATCGCCGAGATCAAGAAGCGCGGCGGCAGCAACACCGTGGAGCTCCACGGGGGTGAGTCTCGGGGCGCGGCCGCCGGTGCCTTCCTTTACGCCTTCCTTCTCCACGAAGAGGCCCGCCTTCGCGAGGACAGCCCGGTCCGGGTGACCGTCGGCACGGAAGAGGTCGAAGGCATGATTGTGTCTCTCGGCGAGGGAACGGTGGTCGTCGGGTTAGGGAAGGACTTCGGAGCTAGAATCCCCCTCGCGCGCCTGGTTACCGACGATTCGTTCCTTCTGGAGGCTCTCCGGAAGAGGCTCATCGAGGTGGTCGGCGGCCGGACCTCGTTCAACCTGGCCAAGGCAGAAGAAGTGATCTCGCAACGAACCTTTTCGGGCAAGCTGGTGCCCTGCGGGGCAGAAGCAGCCTCCGCTGCCGCAGCCGTAGACACCCCCAACACTGGCGATGGCGAACTGAACCTGCGGCAAACGGAGGCCCTCAAGACGGCCGCCTCGAGCGGCATCACCTACATCTGGGGCCCCCCGGGAACGGGCAAGACCAGAGTGGTAGCCCACGTGGTCGAGAGGCTGTTCCGCGACGGCCTCTCGGTTCTCTTGGTATCGAATACCAACATGGCCGTCGATACCGCCCTGGAGAAGACCATGGACCGTCTCCACGACGCCCCGGGGGTCGACGACGGAGCCGTCCTGCGGCTCGGCCCGATAGTGAAGGACGACCTAGCGCGCGAGTACGGGGATAAGGTGAATGTCGAACGGGTCGCGGCCCGCCGGAGCGCCGCCCTTCTGTCGGAGAAGGCGCGGCTGGCGGGCGAGAGACACTCCCGCGAAGCTGCCTTAGCCGCTTATCGAACGACGCTGCAGGACTACGAGGAAGCCGAGAGCACTGGGTGCCGCCTTGCGGACCTGCGGGCCGAACTCGAGCGGCTCAAGCAGGAGGAAGTGGCGCGCCAGCTGGCGGCGGCACGCTGCGAACTCGCTCGGAAGAAGCTCTGGGCGGACCTCGATCGCTACTCAGAGTTGAACGCGATTCGCCGGCTCCTCTCCGGCATCAACCCGGATAGGGTCAGGAAGCAGATAGACCATATTGAGCGGGACCGGGATATTCACACCCTGGCCGCGGCCAAGGCGGCCGAGGCCGCGAGGACAGCAGATGGCCCGGTTTCCGAGGCCGAAGCCCAGGAGGCTTCCGTCAGGCGCCGACTTGCCGGGAAGCCGCTCAAGGAGCAGTGCTCCGCCGAGATCAAGCGGACCGATGCCGAAGTGTCCGACCTCGAAAGGTCAATCTCCGCCATCGACGCCAAGCTCCAAGCCGTCGCCGGCGAGGTGATGAAGGGCTGCCGAGTCTTGGCCACCACGGTCTATCGCGCCTACCTCCCGGGCCTGGTCAACAGGCAATTCGATGCCGTGGTGGTCGACGAGGCATCGATGGTCGGGCTCCCGATGGTCTTCTACGTTGCGGGGCTGGCCACGGAGCGGGTCGTGATCGCCGGCGACTTCCTGCAGCTTCCGGCCATCGTGATGAGCAACAGTCCTGAGGTCGCCGAATGGGTGAAGCAGGACGTCTTCCGGAAGTCGGGGATTGAGGCG